>JBAXIR010000001.1:0-80125 GCA_037138275.1 Mycobacteriaceae bacterium
TGGACCCGGGTTCGACGCAGCAACTTGCGATGCTTCTTCTTGGACATGCGCTTGCGCCGCTTCTTGATGACTGAACCCATGAACTCCGCTACCTCAAGTACCCATTGCCCGCTTCACGCCGGGCCTGTCTGTGTCGCCATTACCCTACCCAAGTGGGTAGGGGAACGAAAACCGGCTACGGGCGGGGCGGCAAACCGCCGATGGGCGGGGCGGCTCTAGCCGGCGTCGAAGTATGACGTCTCCAACAGATCATGGACGGCTTTGGCGTGGACCCGGAACGAGCGTCCGACCCGAACAGCGGGCAGTTCGCCGTTGTGCACCAGGCGGTACACCGTCATCTTGCTGACCCGCATCAGCGCGGCCACCTCGGCGACGGTGAGGAATTGCGTTCTGGTGACCGCTTGGCCGTCAGCCGCACCGGCATCACGCGCCGGCTTACCGTTCATAGACGTCATCGCTACCCATTCCGTCAGGCACGGGCGTTCCAGCGGCTTCCCCACCGCTGGCTCCACGCGCGCATACAGGAGGACAATAGCGTGGCCAATGGGGTTCCTGCGACGGGTGTTGGCTAATTAGTTGAAAAAGGCGTGAACTACTCTGATGTAATTCCGAGCTGCTCAGAGCGGGTTTTTGCGGCTTCAACGGCGGCGGCGACGGCCGCGCGCACCCCACCGCGCTCCAGTTCGCGCAGGCCAGCAGCAGTTGTACCGCCGGGCGACGTGACCATTGCACGCAACTCGGCGGCGGTGGTGTCGGGCCGGCCCGTCGCACCGGCGCCGCCGCTCTCGGTGCGCTCCACCAGCATCGCCACCGAGCCCGCCATGGTCTGCACCGCCAATTCGGTGGCCACGGCGCGGCTCAGGCCGCTGGCGACGGCGGCATCGATCAACGCCTCGAGGAACAGGAAGAAGTAGGCCGGCCCCGAACCCGACACCGCCGTCACCGCGTCGATCTGCGCCTCGGCGACCGTCAGTACTCCGCCGACGCCGGAGAACAATTCCGCCGCCTCCGACAGCTGCGCGGAGGTGGCGAACCGGCCCCGGGCCAACGCCGTGATACCGGCGCCGACCAGAGCCGGCGCATTGGGCATGACCCGGATCACCGGGTATCCGGCAGGCAGATGCGCCTCGTAGAACGCAGCCGTGACACCCGCAACGACACTCACCAACACCTGTTCGACGGCATCACTCTCGGCTCTGCTCGCCGCGGTTGCGATCGCGACGACCACCGATTCGGCGTCGGCGGGCTTGACGGCAACGATCACGAACGCGGCGTTCTCCACCGCCTCCGCCATCGGTGCGACTCGAACCGCATAAGTCTGTGCCAGATAGTCGGCCCGCTCGGGCACCTTCTCGGACACCACCAGTTCGCGAGCCGGACGACCGGCCCGAATCAACCCGGCGAGCAGCGCCTCGCCCATGTTGCCGCCACCGATAATCGCGATTCTGGCCATGGTGGAAAACCCTACCGACCCGGTACCAGCGCCAGCTGCCGGGATTGCACGATGATGCGCCCGGCGCTGTCGACGACGGTGTGATCCTCGTCGAACCAGTCCTGCCCGATCAGAGCGGCGGTGCACACGACCCGCAGCCAGCCGTCAGCCGGCAGACCACGCAGATAGGCGGTCAGTTGCACGGTGGGCGCCCAGCCGCGGCGGCCGACGGCATAGGACACCGGCAGTGAAATGTCACTGCACATGAGCGCAAACAATTCGTCGACCCGTTCCTGTCTGGGCCGAACCCAAGTCATGAAAACCGGGGCCTGGTCCGGCGCGACGGACTCCACCACAAAGGGGTGGATCACGGCGCCCCGGGCAATGTTATTGATCTCCGCGCCGGGATGGCCGGGTCCGATCGGCCCGACGTCGGCCGGCGGTTCCGGACCCATCAGCGGCGTCACCGGGTTGTCCGACATCAGCGGCGCCGCGTCGTGTTCGGGATCGCCGAGCGTTACCACCGCGTGCACGCAGGCGCGGTTCCCGGAAACCAGTTCGACATCCATCAGACCGATCCGGCGGCCCCGCTTGCGCATGGTCGTGACGACGCGCACCGGGCCGGGGTCGGGTGCGGACAGGAAGTTGGCCGACACCGCGACCGGCGCAGCGGCCACCGATCCCCCGTCGGCCGCCGTCTCGCGGTAGGCCTCCCGGGCGGCCTTGGCACATAGGGCGACCATCACACCACCGTGAACCTTCGGCCCGATTGTCCAGTGCTCGTTGAGATTTCCGTCGAACTCACCGGGCCGGTGATCGACCGGACGCAGGATCATCGCGTCGGAGAACAGCGGGACCGTCGTCGAACTCATGAGAGCCTTTCAGCGCAGCAGGTGCGTGCGGGCGAACTGTAGCGACTCGGTCAACATGGCATCACGCTCGGCCTTGTTGCGCGCCGCAGAAGTAGTCACCTCGAGAATGACATGACCTGTGAAATCACTGCCGGCCAGCATCTGACACACCTCAACGGTCGGCTGGGTGCCGCGGCCGGGCACCAGATGCTCGTCGGTGGCCGCACCATTGCCGTCACACAGGTGCAGATGAACCAGGCCCGACCCCATCCGACGGGCCATATCCAATGCATCCGTACCCGCCGTCGCGGTGTGTGACAGGTCGAGGGTGAAGTGCGCGTGGTTCCCGTCCAGTGGGTCATAGGACGGTGCGAACGCCGAGACGCCCGCGCCGGGGCTTCCGCCGCGGCGGCGCATGCGCTCGATTGAGGGCAGGCCCGATCCGAAGAACCGGTCGGCCCGAAACGGGAACATGTTCTCCACCGCGACGTGCACATCGCTGCGTTCCTCAAGCCAGGCCACCTGATCGCTGAAGCCCTCGGCGTAACGCCGCTGCCACCGAAACGGCGGGTGCACGACGACGGTCTGCGCACCGAGTCGCTCGGCGGCTTGAACGCTTCGGTTGAGTTTCGGGACTGGGTCGGCTCCCCACACCCGTTGCGAGATCAACAGGCACGGTGCATGAATCGAGAGCACCGGAACGTTGTACCGGCGGGACAACTGCGAAATGGCGCCCATATCCTGGCTGACCGTTTCTGCCCAGACCATCAACTCAACACCGTCGTAGCCCAGCTCGGCGGCGCATTCGAACGCCGCTTCGGTCCGCAGTGGATAGACCGAAGCCGTCGAGAGACCGACCTTGATCGCGGGGCGCACTGCCGAGTCAGGTCGACTGAAGGAGGGCCAACGGACCGAGCGTGACCAACGCGCCCACCGCAACCGCGATCAAGGTGCTGGCAATGTCCTCAGTCTTTCGGACCGCTCGGACCGCTACCACCAAACCAAGGATCACCAGAACCGAAAGCACCAGCGCCACAATGTTATTCCACCGCCAAAGCTGATCGAAGCCGAGGAACAGTCCCGCGCCGAAAACCACTGCCAGAACCGACTGCGCCACCGCCACCAGTCCATGCCGCAGGGCGGTCAGGGGGGCCTCGCGGGGCCGGGCCGGGGTGGCCGTGACCAGTCCTGCACCGGGGAGATCATCGTCGACCTCGATGACGCCACGGCGAGCTAGGTCGTCGGCGACGGTCTCACCACTGAACAGGGTGCCGCCCGACGACCGCAGATACGAGCGCAGTTCCTCGGCCACCTCGGCCTGATCATCGACGAGGCCGACTAAATCCACCGACTGATCGACCGGGTCGTAGGTCATCTGCTCGGCGCCCGAGGAGCGGCGCTGCGGCCGCGGATCGTGACTGAGTTCAAGTCCACGCTCACGGCTCGGCAGCGGCGCGCTGGACAGCGGCGGGAAACCCGCCACCGGCGCCGGTTCGGTGTAATCGACGTGGTCGGTGTAGTCGGTCTCGTCGGTGTAGTCGGCGTCGTCGGCGTCGTCGGTCTCGTCGGTCTCGTCAGTCTCGTCGGCGTAGACCACGACGGTCTCGTCAGTCTCGTCGGCGTAGACCACGACGGTCTCGGCCGACGCCGGTTCCTCGGCGACCGGTTCCTCGGCGGCCTCAGGTTCCGCCACCGGTTCCTCGACACGGATGACCGGAATCTCCCCGGTCAGCTCGGCCACCGTTACGGACTGATCATTGCCGCGCCGCCGGTGCCGTCGTCCACTGACCGGTGGCGAGCCGATGGTTCCGTTGCGCGCCAGCAGCTCCGCCACCGAAATCGGCCGGGTGCTGTCGGACGGGCTCATCGCTTCTCGCCTCTCGATCGGGCATGCCGCACCGACGTCTCCACCAATGCGGTTCCATCGGTCTGGCTGTCGAGCCGGCGCAGAATCACACCCTCGCGCAGCGCCCAGGGACAGATGTCCACCGATTCCAACGACATCGCTCGCATACTTGCCTCGGCCACCAGGGCGCCGGCCACAATTTGCGGCGCCCGCTCGGCACTCACTCCTTCCAGCTCGGCACGATCTGCCGTCGTCATCCTAGAGATGAAGGCTATGAGCTGACGCAGGCCATTGGCGGTCAGGGTCCGCTTGGCCCGGGGGCCTGCCGCCGAGGGCGCGGCACCGGTGAGCCGGGCCAGCGAGCGGAATGTCTTCGAGCTACCCACGGCGAGGTCGGGCGGGCCGGCCTCCAGCACGGACTTCCCGGCCTGGACCAGTTCGGTATCAAGCCACTCCCGCAGCATCGCCACCCGTCGGCGCCCCGGCGGGTCATCGGGTAGCCATTCCCTGGTCAGCCGGCCCGCGCCCAGCGGCAGGGACAGCGCGATATCGGGCGCCTCGTCGACTCCGGTGGACAACTCCAGCGACCCGCCACCGATGTCGAGGTTGATGATGCGCCCCGCACTCCAGCCGTACCACCGCCGCACCGCCAGGAACGTCAGCCGGGACTCGTCGACCCCGGTGAGCACCTGCAGATCCACCCCGGTCTGCGACCGCACCCGGGCCAGCACCTCATCGGAGTTCTTCGCGTCGCGCACCGCGGAGGTTGCGAACGCCATCAGGTCCGCACAGCCCGAACTGGTGGCGATCCGGGCGAACTCGTCGACCGTCTCGACGAGCTTGTCGGCACCGCGCCGGGTGAGCTTGCCGGATTCGTCGATCGACTCGGCCAGGCGAAGGGACGACTTGGTTGAACTCATCGGCGTCGGATGCCCACCGCGGTGCGCATCAACCACCAGAAGATGAACCGTGTTGCTGCCGACATCGAGGACGCCTAATCGCACCCCTCCAACCTAGCGGGCGGGAGATGATCGTCTAACCTTTGACGTCGTGACACGCAAGCACCCCGGCGAGGTTGACTTGGACTTCCCCCGCGAGTGGGTGGAGTTCTATGACCCCGCAAATGACGAACATCTGATCGCCGCCGACCTGACCTGGCTGCTGTCGCACTGGACGTGCGTCTACGGCACCGCGGCCTGCCAGGGCACCGTGAAGGGGCGTCCCGACGACGGATGCTGTTCGCACGGGGCATTCCTGTCCGATGACGACGATCGCGCCAACCTCGACGCCGCCGTGGAGAAGCTGACCGACGCCGACTGGCAGTTCCGGTCCAAGGGCATGGGCCGCAAGGGTTACCTGGAGACCGACACCTTCGAGGACGAACCCAGCCTGCGGACGCGAAAGTACAAGGGCGCCTGCATCTTTCTGAACCGGCCGGGATTCGACGGCGGTATCGGATGCGCACTACACAGCAAAGCACTCAAGCTCGGCGTCGAGCCCCTGACGATGAAGCCGGAGGTGTGCTGGCAGCTGCCGATCCGGCGCAGCCAGGAGTGGGTCACCCGGCCCGACGGCACCGAGATCCTCAAGACCACGATCACCGAGTACGACCGGCGCGGTTGGGGCGAGGGCGGCGAGGACCTGCACTGGTACTGCACCGGCGACCCGGCCGCGCACGTCGGCTCCACACCGGTCTGGAAGTCCGGCGCCGCCGAACTCACCGAATTGTTGGGCGCCAAGGCCTACGCGGAATTGGCCGCGATGTGCAAACGGCGCAGCGGATTCCCGCTGATCGCCGTACACCCGGCGACCCGGGCGGCTCAGCCCTCGAGCTTGTAGCCCAGGCCGCGCACGGTGATCAACCGAACCGGATTCGCCGGGTCGCCCTCGATCTTGGATCGCAGTCGCTTGACGTGCACATCCAGGGTTTTGGTGTCGCCGACGTAGTCAGCGCCCCACACCCGGTCGATCAGCTGACCGCGGGTCAACACCCGGCCCTTGTTCCGCAACAGGTACTCCAGCAGGTCGAACTCCTTAAGCGGCAGGGCGATATGGTCACCGTGCACGCTGACAACATGGCGTTCGACGTCCATCCGGACCGGGCCGGACTCCAGCAGCGCCTCACCGAATCCGGCTTCGTCAGCGTCCATCCCGCGGCGCAACACGGCCCGGATCCGGGCGATCAACTCGCGCGCCGAATAGGGCTTCGTGACGTAGTCGTCAGCGCCGAGTTCAAGCCCGAGCACCTTGTCGATCTCACTGTCGCGGGCCGTCAGCATGATCACCGGAACGCTGGACCGAGCCCGCAACTGCTTGCAGACGTCCGTGCCGCTCATCCCAGGCAGCATCAGGTCCAGCAGCACGATGTCAGCGCCGGACTGGTCGAACTCGGCAAGCGCCGAAGGCCCGTCGGTCGCCACGCTGGCGTGGAAGCCCTCCTTGCGGAGCAGATAGGCGAGCGGGTCGGCAAGCGACTCCTCATCCTCGACGATCAACACTCGGATCATTGCGCCTCCTCTTCGCCGACCTTGTCGTCGGCGTCCTCAACGTCATCGGGATAAACGGGAATGGAAAGGGTGAACGTCGAACCGGTACCGGGTCTGCTCCACAGCCGAATATTGCCGTTGTGGTTGGCCGCAACATGTTTGACGATGGCCAGACCCAGGCCGGTCCCGCCGGTGGAACGGGAGCGCGCCTTGTCGACCCGGAAGAACCGTTCGAATACCCGGCCCTGATCGGCCATCGCGATCCCGATACCGCGGTCGGTCACGGCGATCTCGATATTGTCCCGGCGTCGCCGGCGGCTGATCGACACCATCGATGCGTCCGGTGAGTACGCGATCGCATTCGAGATGAGGTTGGCCACCGCGGTCACCAGCAACTGCTGATCGCCCAGCACCTGGAATCCGGTCGGGGCGTCGGTATTGACCTTGATATCAGCGCGGTCGGCAGCTACCTTGTGGCGCGAAATCGCTTCCTGAACAACAGTATCCACGTCCACCATCACCAGATCAGGAAGTCGTTCAGCGCCCTGCAGACGCGACAGTTCGATGAGCTCCCCGATCATGCTGGAGAGCCGTTGGGACTCGGTATACATCGTGCGTCCGAACCGCTGCGCGGACTCCGGATCGTCGGCGGACTCCAGCAGAGCCTCGGCGAGAACACCCAGCGCCGCCACCGGGGTCTTGAGTTCATGGCTGACGTTGGCCACGAAATCGCGGCGGCTGGCTTCCATTCGGGCCTGCTCGGACTGATCGTCGAGGTAGACCACGGCGAGTCGGGGATGTTCGGCATTCAGCAGTCGAACGTGGCCGTGTACCGAGAGTCCGCGGCGACCGGCGGGGACACCGCCGGGGGTGAGCAGATCGATCTCGACATCCGCGTCGGTGACGAATGCGCGCTGCGCGGCGGCCCAGACCCGGTCATCGAGGATCCGTTCACGAACCAGACCCAGATCGGCGGCGCGTTGGTTGCTGAGAACGACCTCACGTGAACGACCTACCACGACCACCCCGATCGGCGCGGCCGCCACCGCACGCGACAGAACATCAGAGACAGTCATATCGGACCCGGACCCCGCAGCGGACCGGCCGTGCGTGCGACGACGGGTGAGGAACGTGCTCATCACAGCACCCAGTGCCAGTCCGACCAACCCCGCGACGGTGACCCACGGTGCCGCCGCACCAACATTCACGCCCAAAGCGTACGCATCGGGCGAACGTCACGGAAACACCACGCGACCGAATCGAACAACGTCACAATTTTCGGGACAGGAGTTCGACGGATGTTAACCGGATGTTCTATTTGGCGCCCTGTTTGGCAACCGCGGCGGCACCGGCGGCGGCGGCCTCGGGATCGAGGTAGGTGCCTCCGATGACAAGCGGCCTGCCCGCGCCGTCGAGGTCGTAGCGCAATGGAACCCCGGTCGGGATGTTCAATCCGACGACCTCCTCGTCCGACATGCCGTCGAGGTACTTCACCAGAGCCCGAAGCGAGTTGCCGTGCGCGACGATCAGGACCGTCCTACCGGCGTTGAGGTCGCCCGCGATGGTCTGCTCGTAGTACGGCACGAACCGAGCCACCACGTCGGCCAGACATTCGGTGAGCGGGCCGCCACCGATATCGGCGTAGCGCGGGTCGGCGTCCTGGCTGTACCGGCTGCCCTTCTCAATCGGTGGCGGCGGGGTGTCGTAGCTGCGGCGCCACATCATGAACTGCTCGTCGCCGTACTTTGCCTTGGTCTCGGCCTTGTCCAAGCCCTGCAGGGCGCCGTAGTGCCGTTCGTTCAGCCGCCAGTCGCGCTGAACTGGAATCCAAAGCCGGTCGGCGGCATCGAGTGCCAGATGCGCGGTGATGATCGCGCGCCGTAGTAGCGAGGTGTAGACCACGTCCGGCTGCCGGTCGCCGGCGGCGATCAACTCGCCGGCCCGCACCGCCTCGGCCCGGCCCTGATCGGTCAGGTCGACGTCGACCCATCCGGTGAACTGGTTGCTCGCATTCCACTGGCTCTGGCCGTGGCGGAGCAGAATAAGCGTTGACTCACCCATGCGGGTGAGTGTCTCACGGCGTAGCAGGGCCCGGGAAGCCGTTGGGATCGTTGTTCACGTCGTCGTCAATGAGGTGTTCGAAAGCCTTCAGATTCTTCAGCGACTCGCCGCGGGCCAACCGCCAGGCCCACTCCTTGCGGATCGACGAGGCGAATCCGAGTGCCAGCAAGGTGTTGAAATCGTTGTTGACCGCTTCGAGGACCTGACCGAGGACGCGATCGATTTCGTCGGCGTTGACCACATCGAGCGCGATGCGGCCGATGAGGTAGATGTCGCCGATGTTGTCCAGGGTGTAGGCGACGCCGTAGAGGCGCCGGTTCCGTTTGAGCAGGAATCGGTAGACGCCCTCGAAGTTCTCGTCGGGTTTGCGGCAGACGAAGGCCTCGACCCGCACCGAATGCTCACCAATGCTCAGCAGCGTGTTGGTGCTCAGCTTGCGTTCGCCGGGCAGCTCGACGATCAGGCCGGGCAGCCCGCCGTGGGCACCGTCGTGACGGGTGTAGACCAGCCCGTGTTCGACGAGGGTGTCCTCGATGATCTGCCGCACGCGCGCCTCGGCACTCCTGGCCGGGGCCTGACCGTCGGTGCTCATGCCCGCACTCCTCTTCGTCTATTCCAGCGCCGCGGGGTGCGCCGGGCCAGCAGATCGGGCGCGGCGCTGCGCTGATGGGTGCGGCCGTAATCGGCGATGGCCCGGCCGTAACTGCCGAGGAGTTGATCGACGGTGTGATCCCAGGAGAACAGCGCTGCATGGGCGATCGCAGCCCGGCGCAGCGCATCCGCGTCCGCGTCGAGCACACCGGCGATCGCGGTGGCCCACTGTCGCGGATCATGTCCGGGAACCAACGTCCCACTGCGACCGTCCGCCACCGCCACCGGCAGGCCGCCGACCGCCGCTGCCACCACCGGGGTGCCGCAGGCTTGGGCCTCCACCGCGACCAGGCCGAAGGACTCCGAATAGCTGGGCACCGCCAACAGATCGGCCGCCCGGTAGACGTTGGCGAGTTGCTCGCGCGACTGCGGGGGTAAAAAAGTCACCCGGTCGGCGATACCGAGTTCGGCCGCCAACCGCACCAGGGTGTCGGGGGCTGCCAGCCCGCTGCCGGACGGCCCGCCAACGACCAGCACCCGAACACCGGGCAGTAGCGCGGCGGCGCGCAGCAAAACATCCGGCGCTTTCAGCGGCTGGATACGGCCGACAAACGCGACGATCCGCTCCTTGCCCGACAGCCCCAGCGCGGCGCGCGCAGCACCCCGGTCACCGGGGCTGAAGGTCTGCAGATCGACACCCGGATGCACGATATCGATACGCCGCGGGTCGGCATGATGCAGTGAAACCAGTTGGTGCGCTTCGTCTTCGGTGTTGACGATCAGACGATCCGCCTCGTCGACCACCTGCTGTTCACCCACCGCCCGCAGCGGCGGCTCCGGGGCGTCACCATCGGCCAGCGCGGCATTCTTCACCGCAGCGAGGGTATGTGCGGTGTGTACCAGAGGCACCGCCCAGCGATCGCGGGCCAGCCAGCCGACCTGACCGGATAGCCAGTAGTGCGAGTGCACCACGTCGTAGTACCCCGGTTCGTGATTGGCTTCGGCGCGCAACACACCCGCGGTGAAGGCACATAGTTGCGTCGGCAGGTCGTACTTGTCGAGGCCTTCGAATGGACCCGCAGCCACGTTGCGAACCAACACGCCGGGAGCCACCGGAACCACGGACGGTTCAGCAGAGGACGTCGCCCTGGTGAAGATCTCGACCTCGACACCGCGGCGCGCCATATGCAGCGCGCTCTGCAGGACGTAGACATTCATCCCGCCGGCGTCGCCGGTACCGGGTTGGGCCAACGGTGAGGTGTGCACCGACAAGACCGCCACCCGCCGGGGCATGACGGCAACCGGCAGATCGGTCAGGTCCCGGGGTTGCCGCACACTCTCATCTTTACACCCGTCAGAGCGTGCAGCCGACGAGTACCGGTTCGGGCACCAGGGTCACCCCGAAGGCGGCGTGCACACCGTCGCGGATGACGCGCGCCAGTGCCAGTACGTCGGCGGTGGTCGCCCCGCCGCGGTTGGTCAACGCCAGCGCGTGTCTGGTGGACAACCGGCATGGCCCGGCGCCGGGGAATCCCCTGCCGAACCCGGCCTGTTCCACCAGCCAGCCAGCCGCAAGTTTCACCCCGTCGAGCGCCGGGTAGTGCGGAACCGGGCCCTCGGCGGCGGCCTGCAGAGCCTCGAACCGCTCGCGGCCGACCACCGGATTGGTGAAGAACGATCCCACACTCCAGGTGTCGTGGTCCGCGGCGTCAATCACCATGCCCTTGGCTGAGCGCAATGCCAGCACCGTCTCGCGAACCCTGCCCGGCTCCGTCCGCTCCCCGACCGGCACACCGAGTGCGGCTGCGAGTTCGGGGTATCGCACCGGAGCCGAGCGGCCCGTTTCATCGAGATCGAACTCGACCTCCAGCACGATCGCCTCCGCTGAGTTCTTCAGCACGCTGTGCCGGTAGCCGAATGCCAGTTCGGCTGCCGCGACCCAGCGCACATCGCCGGTGGGCCTATCCAGCAGCTTCACCCGCGTCATACGGTCGGCAACCTCGACTCCGTAGGCGCCGACGTTCTGCACCGGCGTCGCGCCCGTCGAGCCGGGAATGCCCGAAAGGCATTCCAGCCCACCAAGATTGGCCGTCACCGAGGTATGGACAACGTCGTCCCAATCGGCACCGGCCTCGGCGCGAAGCAGCCCGGCCGCCACGGTGACCTCGGAGCTTGCCAGCCGCACCACGGTGAGGTCGGTCAGGGTGTCGGCGATCACCACGTTGGAGCCGCCACCGAGCACCAGAACGGCACTGTCGCGGCGGTCGAGTGTGCTTAGCGTGGTGACGATCTGGTCGGTGGTGACGCAGGTGATGACGCGGCGCGCAACCGGACCGACCCGCAGCGTGGTCAGCGGGGCCAGCGGAACGTCCGCCGCGACTTGCGCGCCGCCGAAATCCTCCACGCCCGCTAACGTAGCCTCACCAGCTATGCCGCGTTCATTCGACATGGCCACCGATTACGACTGCAGCGTCGATCAGGTGCACCGCGTCCTACGTGACAAGAAGTACTGGCTGGCCCGACTGGCCGACTCCGGCGCCGACGAGGCACGACTGGACGCGATCGACCTCCGGGCCGACGGCGGTGTCACCGTGGTGACCACCCAGGTGCTGCGGGCCGGCCAGTTACCCGCACTGGTCTCCCAGTTTCACCGCGGCGACCTCGTGATCCAGCGGGAGGAGAGGTGGGCCCCCGTGCTCGACGGCATAGCCAACGCCGTCATCACCGGAAGCATTTCCGGTGCCCCGGTCTCAGTAACGGGTCGTGGCGATTTAACACCCTCGGGGACCGGCGCCCGCTTGGCTTTTCACGCCGACGTCGCGGTGCGGGTGCCTCTGGTGGGCGGCAAGCTCGAGAAATTCATCGGCAACCAGTTGATCGAACTTCTCGAAGCCGAACAACGCTTCACCACCGGATGGATTGACGGGGACCGCTGAACCCACCGGTACCGTGACACCATGTCCCGCAGCATGGTCTACGACGTCGACGTCGCCGTGCCGGCCGCGGTGATGTACCGGAACTTCACCGGTATCGACTATTGGCGCGACCTCGTCGACTTCTACCGGGAGAACGGGGCCCGCACCGAAATCGCACACTTCAGCACCGATGCCAGCGGAACCGACGTCTCGTTCTCCCACATCATGAGCGCCCAGGACCTGCCGGCGATCGCCCGTCCCGTGGTCCCGGCATCCTTCACCATCATCCGGGTGCAGCATTTCGACCCGTTCTGTGAAGCCACCAACCGGGCCGCCGGCCACTATCGGGCCGAGGTACCCGTGGCACCGGTCGAGGTGACCGGCGACTACATCCTGGCCGATACCGCCGCCGGCAGCCAGATGCGGCTGGAGACCCGGTGCAAGGCGCGGGTGCCCATTATCGGCGGCCAGATCGAGCAACTGCTCGTCAACGGCCTGCGGATACTGTTCGCCAACGAGGGTGAGTTCACCGCCGACTGGATCGACAGTCATCGGTAGCCCCGGGCGCCCGATTGGCGTGCCCACGCGTGGCACGACTCCACCGATTGGCGTGCCCACGCGTGGCACGACCGGCGCCAACCGGCTCCGGCGGGCTGATCGATGGCTGATGCACTCGACTCGAGTGCGCGCCGCTTTGCACTCCACCGAAGTGCCGGTGGTCGTCGACCTCGGATACGGACGTGTCCCGGTGACCACACTCGAACTCGCCGCGCGGCTGCGTAGGGTGGCCCCGGCGGTGCGCGTCGTCGGACTCGAGATCGACCCCGAGCGGGTGGCCGCGGCCCGCGACGCCGCCACCGACGGCGTGGAGTTCGCACTCGGCGGTTTCGAGTTGGCGGGTCTTCGACCGGTGCTGGTTCGCGCGTTCAATGTGCTGCGGCAGTATCCGCAGGAGTCCGTCGCCCAGGCCTGGCAGACCATGGCGGCACAGCTCGCTCCGGGCGGACTGATTCTGGACGGCACCTGCGATGAGGTGGGCCGGCGCTGCTGCTGGGTATTGCTTGACCGCGAGGGACCGGTGAGTCTTACGCTGGCGTGTGATCCGCGTGCCATCGACGCACCGTCGGATCTCGCCGAACGGTTACCGAAAGTGCTTATCCACCAAAACGTTCCGGGCCAACCCATCCATACGTTACTCACTGCCGCCGACCGCGCCTGGGCAGCAGCGGCAGGCCAGTCGGTATTCGGTCCGCGCGCGCGGTGGCGGGCCATGCTGTCGGCGCTGATTGATGCCGGTGTTCCGGTGGAAGCACCGCGTCGCAGTCTGCGCGATGCGGTGCTGACGGTGCCGTGGACCACCGTGGCTCCGCCGCGCAACTGACCCGTGGCTCCGCTGACCCGTTGATCTGCGGTTAGGCTGACGGGCATGCGGATCGCGTGCGCGCAGATTCTGTCGGGCACCGAGCCGGCCGCGAACCTGACGCTGGTCGCCGACTACACCCGGCGTGCGGCTGACGCCGGAGCCCGATTGGTGATATTCCCGGAGGCAACGATGTGCCGGTTCGGGGTCCCGCTGGCACCGATCGCCGAACCGATCGACGGACGGTGGGCCGACGCCGTACGCGGACTCGCCGGCGATGCCGGGATCACGGTGTTCGCCGGAATGTTCACACCGACTGGCGACGGCCGGGTCACCAACACGCTGCTGGCCACCGGAGCGGGCGTCGAGGCCCGCTACGACAAGATCCACCTTTATGACGCCTTCGGATTCGCCGAGTCGGCGACCGTCGCGCCCGGCCGCACGCCCGTCGTCGTGACCATCGACGGTGTCGGAGTCGGGGTGACGCTGTGCTACGACATTCGCTTCCCCGGCCTCTACACCGAACTGGCCGACCAAGGTGCGAGCCTGATCACGGTCAGCGCGTCGTGGGGCGCCGGCCCGGGCAAGCTGGATCAGTGGACCCTGCTCGCACGAGCCCGGGCACTGGACGCGACCTGTTTCATCGCCGCAGCCGGGCAGGCCTACCCTGGCCCGGAGTTGGCGAGGGCCTCGAGCGCGCCGACCGGCGTCGGGGGCTCGCTGGTGGCATCGCCAGTGGGCGAGGTGATCGAATCCGGCGGCCCGGGACCGCAACTCGTGGTCTGCGATATCGACGTCGACACCATCCCGGCGATCCGGGACACCCTGCCCGTCCTGCGTAACCGCTCAGAGTTCGCACAGCGGGATAGGGCAGAATCGCCCGGGTGACGTACCCGCCGCAGGGCCCGCCCCCCGGCCCGCCGCCGCAGGGCCCACCGCCCGAGCCACCCCCGCAGCGGATCCCGCAGTCTTTTCCCGAACCGCCCGTGCAGCCGTCGCGGCGCGACCCGGTATCAACGATCCTGATCCTCGTCATCGTGGCGGCGGTGGCATTGGCCGGCCTGCTGGGTGCGGAGTTGTACGCCCGCCGTACGGCGAACTCAATCGTCGCCAAGGCAGTCAGTTGTGTGGTGCAGGACAGCGCGAGCGCTTCATTCGGACTGCGACCGTTCCTGATTCAGCACTTCACCCACTCCTATCGCGATATGTCTGTGGAGACCGCCGGAAACCAGATCCGCGAGGCCAAAGGCATGAAGCTCAACCTGCGCCTCGACGATGTGCGGATCAACCCGACCGCCGATTCGGCGGGCACGTTGGGCGCACTCGACGCCGACGTGACATGGTCCGCCGAGGGCATCCAGCAGACCGCGCAGGGAGTGATTCCGCTCCTGGGCGGTCTGGTGAGCGGCGTAAGTACCGATCCGTCGGCCGGAACCCTCGAAATCCAGGCCGCGCTGGGCACCGTGACGGTGCAACCTCAGATCATCGACGGCGGCCTGGTTCTAGAGGCGGTGCAGGTGAGCGGGCTTGGTTTCACCCTGCCTCGGGAGAGCGTGCAACCCGCGCTGGACTTATTCACCACCGCGCTGACCAAGAACCTGCCGATGGGCATCCACGCCGACACCGTCGCTGTCACCGACACCGGCGTGACGGCGCGGTTCGTCACCCGCGACGCGACCATTCCCAACGGCCAGCAGGATCCCTGCTTTGCCGGAGTCGGCTAAAAAACCTCTTCGGTACCGCCGGGGTTACAGCCCGACAGCACCATCGCGTTGTCGTCGACGGCGGGCCGCCAGACTTCAAGGTTCCAACTGGTCTTGCCCGGCTCGGCGAGTTCGGCGAAGTTCCAGTGGCAGACGAACTGGGACCGCATTCCGGCAGTATTCGCATCCGGAGCCACGGCCAGCACCTCCAGCCAAGCCTGCTCAGCCTGCTCACCCGTCTTGTCGAGTTGACGGGCAACTTGGCGGCCAACTGTGGTCGGGTAGACGCGCAGGCTGGACAGGCCGCCGTAGCTCACCCAGGTGGCATGGTCGATGTAGGCCGGGACGCCGACATCGGCAGACGCCGCCGGTGCCACTGCGACCGCCAGACACAGCGCGGTGACCGGGAAGACGCGCATGGTCAGCGCGACTTCCCCTGGACCTCAAGCAGTTTGGGTCGCACGTCGACCAGATAGACACCGGCGGCCACCGCCGCAATGACCATTCCGGTGACGCCGAGCACCCAGGACAGCAACCCCGCGATACCGAGGATCGCCAGCCAGGCCGGCTTGGTCAATTTATCCGCCGCAGGAAAGGCGTCCGTCCGCTGCATCGCGGCGTTGATGAATGCGTAGATCGTCGAGGCGAGAACCGCCCAGAACACCACATCAAGAACGGCACCCGCCACACCCTCAAGCCTCACGGCTACAAGGGTAGGCGGATGCCGTCCCGATCGTCGAACCCGGTGGTTATTTTCGCGCGCTTACTTCTGGGTTACCCGCTTGGCCGGCGTGCGCCTGACGGCCTTCTTGACGGCCCGCTTGATGGCCTTCTTGGTCGGGGCCTTCTTGACGACCCTCTTCACGGGGGCCTTCTTGACGGCCTTCTTGACGGCTTTCTTGGTGGGAGCCTTCTTGACGACCCGCTTGGCGGGGGCCTTCTTAACGGCCTTCTTAACGGCCTTCTTGACGGCCCTGGCCGGCGCCTTCTTGGCCGGCAGGTCAACGCCGACCAACTTCGCGGCGCGCTCGCCGACGGCCCGGGTCTGGGCCGACACGCTGCCCAGCGCGTCCTGGGTCAACTCGACAGCCTGGTCGACATAACCCTCGACACGGCCGGCGGCCTCTTTGAAGTCAGCCTGGCCCATCAACCGCTCGATGGCGGCCTCGCCACGCTCGATCAGGGAGTTGTAGGTCTCGGTCGCATCACCGCGGAACTCCTCGGCGGCGCGACGCAGTTCGTCGGGGCTGAGCCGGTCGCGAATGTCATCGGCATTCCGGGGAAGCCGTTCCTGCAACTTAGTCAGCGCGGCGCGACGGTCCTCGACTCGGTCGCCGGCGAACTCAGCCCGCTCGCGCAGCTTGAGCAGGATCTCGTTGACGGTCGCCAGGGCGAGGTCGGCGGCGCCGACCGCGGCCAGCAGCGGGGCCTTGAGATCTTCGATGCTGTTGTCAGCCATGGGAATTTCCTCTCGTGATGTGGTTGTGGTTGTGAATCTGATTGATGGTGGATCGATTTCAGAGATCGGTCTCGTTCTGCATTTGGAACGAGCTGTAGATATCCAGCAGCACCCGTTTCTGCCGCTCGGTGATGCTCACGTCGCCGACGATGGCGTCATTGACCTGGCTCACCACACCGGGTTCAAGAATCCCGGCTCGAACGTAGAGGACTTCCGCCGACAGCCGCAGTGCCTTCGCGATCTGGCTGAGCACCTCGGCGGACGGCTTTCGCAATCCGCGTTCGATCTGGCTGAGATACGGGTTGCTCACGCCGGCCCGCTCAGCCAACTGACGCACCGATACCTGGGCTGCTTCGCGTTGACTCTTGATGAAGCTGCCGAGATCCTGCGCGGACTTGCTCACCACGGCGGCAATATCTGAATCCTGTGCCATGACTCGCCTCCTCGCAGGTATGCCTTCGATGCGTACAGGCACCACGATACCGGCTAGTGCTAACTATTGCAAGCACTTGCTAGCGCAGGTCAGAATAGGAATTTGGCTATCACGTAGATAATCAGGCCGGCGAGTGCGCCCACCACGGTGCCGTTGATCCGAATGAACTGTAGGTCGCGGCCGACGTGCAGTTCGATGCGGCGACTGGCCTCGTCGGCGTCCCAGCGTTCGATGGTGTCGGTGATGATCGCGGTCGCTTCGCCGCCGTACTGCTCGACGATGTGGCGTGCTCCGCGCACGATCCAGTTGTCGACCTTGTCGCGCAACTCGGTGTCGTCGCGCAACGACTCACCGATACGCATTACGGAATCGGCGATCCGGCCGCGCAGTGCACTGGACGGATCGTCGACGCCGTCCAGCACCAGTCGCTTGAGCGTCTTCCATGCGGTTTCGGCCGCGCGGGTCACCTCGTCGCGGGCCATCAGTTGTTCCTTGATCGCGTCGGCGCGCGCGATAGTCGCCTCGTCGTTCTGCAGATCGTCGGCGAACTCGAACAGGAACTTCGTGGCCGAGCGACGCAACTCATGATCGGGGTCGCGACGTACCTTGTCGGTGAAGTCCATCAACTCGCGATGGATGCGATCGCCCACCATGTGATCGACGAACTTCGGCGACCAGGTGGGTGAGTCCCGGGTGACAACCCGCTCAATCGTGTCGCCGGCATTCAGCGACCATTCGAAGGCACGGTCGCACAGCAGTTGGATGAGCGCTTCCTGACGGTTCTCGGCCAGCAGCTGTCCCAGCACCCGGCCCACCGGCGGACCCCACTGCGGCTCGGCGAGCCGTTTGACGATGGTCCGGTCGATGACCTGCTGGATGTCCTCGTCGTTAAGTAACTCCACACCGACCCGCAGCACCGTGGACGCCTCGCTGGCGACCCGGGCGGCATGCTCGGGCTCGGAAAGCCACTTACCGAGCCGGCTGGCCACTTCGGCGTCGCGCAGCTTGGTCTCGATCACGTCCGGTGACAGGAAGTTCTCCCGCACGAAGGAACCCAGGCCCTCGCCGAGTTGGTCTTTCTTGCGCTTGATGATCGCCGTATGCGGAATCTTCAGACCCAGCGGATGACGGAAGAGTGCGGTGACGGCAAACCAGTCGGCCAGCGCACCGACCATGCCGGCCTCAGCCGCAGCACTCACGTAGCCCAGCCAGTCCGGACCGCCCCGGGCCGCGCCCCAACGGCAGGCCAGGAAGATCACCGTGGCTCCGATCAGGAAGCCCAGCGCCACCGCCTTCATCTGACGCAGGCTGCGAAGCCGTTCGGCGTCGGCCTCCGGATCCGCCCCGGCGAAGGATTCAGCAAAGGAGGTACCGGTCGATGCCAGAACGTCCGGAAGGCGATGATTAGCGGCCACGCCACCATCATCCATGGCCGACGGTCGCACGTCAGGCGACCCCGGACCGTTTGCCCGTAGACTCCCCGTTGGAGATGGTATGGACCCGACGATCGTGATACCGAACACCGGCCCCGGCGTGGTCAAGACAGACGGGCGCAAGCGCCGCTGGCACCGGCACAAGGTGGAACGGCGCACCGAACTGGTCGACGGGGCCCTGGATGCCATTCGCCGTCGTGGCCGCGATATCAGCATGGACGAGGTGGCTGCCGACATCGGCGTGTCCAAGACTGTCCTCTACCGGTACTTCGTCGACAAGAACGACCTGACCACAGCCGTCATGATGCGGTTCGCCCAGACCACGCTGATCCCCAACCTGGCCGCCGCGCTGTCCACCGACCTCGACGGCTACGACCTGACCCACGAAATCATCCGGGCCTACGTCGAGACCGTCGCAGCCGAGCCGGAGCCCTACCGATTCGTGATGGCGAGCGGCTCAGCGAGCAAGAACAAAGTCATCGCTGATTCCGAGCAGATCATCGCCCGGATGCTGGCCCTGGTGTTACGCAAACGGATGCAGATGGTCGGCATGGACACCCACGGGGTGGAGCCCTGGGCCTTCATGATCGTCGGCGGCGTGCAGTTGGCCACGCATTCCTGGATGTCGCACCCACGGATGAGCACCGAGGAGCTCATCGGCTACCTGACGATGATGTGCTGGAGTTCGCTGTGCGGCATCGTCGAAGCGGGCGGATCGCTGGCGAAGTTCACCTCCGACCCGCATCCCTCCCCGATCGTGCCGTCGGTATTGCCGCCCACCCCGGGGGTGTAATCCCCTAGTCTTCGGCTATGCCTGATCAGACGTCGACCGACCTTCCTTCGCAGTGGACTCACGAGCCCCACACGATCCTGCGCTTCCGTACCGGCGACAAGATCGCCGATATCGACACCGACGCCAGCCCCGGTTTCACCGGTAACCGCGCCGCCGCGGCCGAGATTCAGGCCGAACGCAACGAACATCTGGCCGGCTTGCAGGAGCTGCTCTATGCCGACGGAAAGGGCGGCAACAATCGATCGCTGCTCCTGGTGTTGCAGGGCATGGACACCGCCGGCAAGGGCAGCATCGTGAAGAACGTCTTGAGCGGCACCAACCCGATGGGGATCCGCTATACCGGGTTCGGGCCACCCACCGAGGAGGAGCGGTCGCATCACTTCCTGTGGCGGATCAATAACGCGCTGCCGCCGGCCGGCCACATCGGGGTGTTCGATCGCTCCCACTATGAGGACGTACTGGTGGTCCGGGTGCACGATCTGGTGCCCCGCGACGTCTGGGAGGGCCGCTACGACGAGATCAACACCTTCGAGAAAGAGCTCGTCGAATCGGGCACCACCGTGATCAAGGTCGCGATGTTCGTCTCGCTCGATGAGCAGAAGCGCCGACTGGCCGAGCGGCTCGACCGGCCCGACCGGTACTGGAAGTACAACCCGCGCGATCTTGACGAGCGCAAGCTGTGGCCCGCCTACCAGGAGGCCTATCAGGCAGTGCTGGATCGAACCTCCACGGACATTGCGCCGTGGTGTGTGGTGCCCTGCGACAAGAAGTGGTACAGCCAATTGGCCGTCACCGAACTTCTCATCGAGGCGCTCGA
This sequence comes from Mycobacteriaceae bacterium, assembly GCA_037138275.1. GTDB lineage: Bacteria > Actinomycetota > Actinomycetes > Mycobacteriales > Mycobacteriaceae > Mycobacterium. The sequence continues at coordinate 20,181 of JBAXIR010000001.1, forward strand.
AAGCATGAAACTCACCTGGCCTCCCGCGACCTTCGACGTCGAGGCCGAGAAGAAGAAGCTGGCTGGCGCCTGATCAGCCTTTAACGAGGGTGAACTGGCCGACATTGGTGATGCCCCGGCGGAAGAAATCAGCGCATCCGGTGAGGTACTTCATGTAGCGGTCGTACACCTCCGGTGAGGTGATCGCGGTCGCCTCCGCACGGTGTTCGGCCAGGTTCTGAGCCCACATGTCGAGGGTGCGCGCGTAATGCGGCCGTAGCAGGTGGGTGCGCTCCAGGGTGAAGCCGGACTGCTCGGCCAGCACTTCGATGTCCTCGACGGCCGGCAGTCGACCACCCGGGAAGATCTCCTTGCCGATGAACCGCATGAACTTGAGGTCACTGATGGTGAGCTTGATTCCGTTGTCCCGGAAGAACTTCTGGGTATGCGCCAGGATGGTGTGCAACAGCATCCGGCCATCAGCCGGCAGCAGGTCGTAGGCGCGTTGAAAGAACACCGGGTAGCGCTCAACCTTGAACGCCTCGAAGGCGCCGATACTGACGATGCGATCGACGGGCTGGTTGAACTCCTCCCAACCCTGCAGACGCACCTCGATCGATCGATTGGTGTCCAGCCTGGCCAGGCGCTGACGGGCGAACTCCGACTGCGCCTTGCTCAGCGTGATGCCGATGACGTTCACGTCGAATTTCAGCACCGCCCGTTCCATCGCGCCACCCCAGCCACAACCGACGTCGAGCAGGGTCATCCCGGGCTCGAGGTTCAGCTTGCCCAGGGCGAGATCGAACTTGGCGTTCTGGGACTCCTCCAGGTTCATATCATCGCGCTCGTAATAGCCGCAGGTGTAACCCATGGTCGGGCCGAGCCACAACGCGAAGAAGTCATTGGAAATGTCGTAGATCGACTGTGACTCGTCGTAAAAGGGAGTCAAATCCGATTCGGCGCCTGACATCAGCTAATTACCCTTCACAATCCCGCACCGGCATCACGATTTGATGATTCTAGTTCAGTACTTGTAGAAGCCTCGACCCGACTTCTTGCCCAGCCGACCCGCTTCGACCATACGCAACAGCAGGGGCGGCGCGGCGTACTGCGGATCCTTGAACTCCTCGTACATCTTGTCGGCGATGAGCTTGACGGTGTCCAGGCCGATGAGATCCGATAGCCGCAACGGTCCCATCGGGTGGGAAAGGCCGGCGATGACGGCTTTGTCGACGTCGGCCACGGTGGCGTACCCGGCCTCCACCATCCGGATGGCCGCCAGCAGGTAGGGCACCAGCAGAGCGTTGACGACGAAGCCGGAACGGTCCGAACAACGCACCACCTGCTTACCGAGCACCGAGGCGGCGAACTGCTCGGTGCGCGCGGCCGCAGCCTCATCGGTGACCAGCGTCGTCACCAACTCCACCAGCGGCAGCACCGGCACCGGGTTGAAGAAATGCAGACCCAGCACACGGCCGGGGTTTTTGGTGGCCGCGCCGAGTTTCATGATCGGGATGCTCGAGGTGTTCGACGCGAGCACCGCGTCGGGGTCGCCGATGATCTCGTCGAGCTGGCTGAAGATTCCGGCTTTGACGTGCTCGTCTTCTATCACCGCCTCGATTACCAGTTGGCGGTCGGCCAAGTCGGCCAGGGAGGTGGTGAACCGCAACGTGTCGGCCGCACGGTCACGTTCGCGCTCGGTGATCTTGCCGGCGCTGACCCCACGCTCCAGCGACGTGGAGATGCGGTTTCGGCCGGCGGTGACCAGCGACTCGGTGCTCTCGAAGACGACCACGTCCACGCCGGCCCGGGCACACACCTCGGCGATGCCCCCGCCCATCTGGCCGGCACCGATGACGCCGACTCGTTGGATGGCTGATTCAGTCACGTGACCTCTTTCGGTCTGATTGTTGAGACGCTGGTCGAACTGGTCTGGTGACGTCAAATCGGGAAGATCGACGCGACCGCTTTCGTCTCCTCGCCCACCACGTACGTGAGGGTTCTCACGGTCCGGTCGGCCAGTTCGGGACCGAACTTGTCGGTGGATCCGGGCGGGTACACATGCGACAGGATCTCCAACCTGTCGCCGTACGCGATGGGGGCGTCGTGCTCGATGGTCACCCGCAGTGGCACATCGAGAAGTTCGGGATTGGGCTCGAGGAACTCCTCGACAACCTTCCAGTAGACCGAGTTGTTGACATGATCGAACAGATCGATATCACTGACCCGGATGGGGAACTCGCGGATCTCGTCGGCGTCCGCACGCGATCCGGCCTTCAGGTAAGCCTTCCAGCGCAGTCGGTCGACGTCGGTGGTGCGCAGCAGGGCTTCCATGAAGTCGTCGGCGATGCGGGCCGGCCCCTCGGTCTCGCGATTGAAATTGATCCAGAATCCCTCGGACTCGATCAGTCCACCCCTGCGGCCTTCGATCCGTACCCGCATCTCGCACCACCGGTTGGAGGCACCCGAGCACCAGCGGCGCAATCGCAACGTGTCCTTGAACTCGATCGGGCTGATCATGTCCACCATCGTGCGCCGGACGATCCACAGCGGGTGGACGTCGTCGAACCCACCCTCCCGCAGATGGTCCTGGCCCATGTCCTGGATGAGTCGGACGGCCCCGTCGAGGCGCAGCCGGCCCAGCCGGTCGCTGTCCCCGGCCCGCAAGTGCCATTGCCGTTCGAATACGCCCGGGTGCGCATCGGGGACGGGCATCAACGCCTTGGCCAGACCGCTGTCGGTCGTCAAGTAGTTGCCCATTGGGGCGATCATGCCAAAACGCCCAGTTGATGCCAACAACCGGTTCACCGACCGAGGGGTCCTGCGGGTCGGGCATCCGACTAAAACGGTGCCGGTTCGCTGGGTGGCGGCCGTTGGGCCGCGGCGTTGATTGCGGCCCGCACTCGTCGCTCGCGTGTGATGCGGTCCCGGCGATCGTCGTCGCGGGATCGCTTCCGGGTCGGCATCGCAAGTCCACGGTTCGGGGCGGGCGGTCCGTTGCCTGCCGACACGTCAGGTGTTCCGGTCGGTGTGGACAAGGCCGGATACAGCAGGGCGCCTGCTGGTTCGGTGGTGTACCGATGACCGGTCGGGGACGTGAAAATCACTGTGCCTTCGGTGGTTTGACTCTCGGTCCAGCCGTTCGGGCCGCTGTAAAAGGTCTTCACCAGATGATGGAGGCGGCAGTAGAGCTTGAGGTTGGAGGCGCGGGTCGGACCGGCGGGATAGGGCACCGTGTGGTCGACGTCGCAGACCGGCGCATCGCAACCCGGCCAACGACACGTGAGGTCGCGCCACCGGATGAACTCAGACAGCGCGGCCGACGGCCGATAGCCCGGCGCCGCGCCCGCACCGGGAACCGCTAGCGGCTTGAGCTTGGCGGTCGCCGCAATGCCCCGAACCGCCTCGGCGGGCTGGATGCCGAAACCGGGTAGGTAACCGGGCGTGGTTCCGGTTGCCTCGACTGTGGCCTGCTCGGCGAGCAGGTGAATGACTACTGGTGCAACGCCGCCGGCACCGATCGCGGGGCAGTCCGATGAACCGCACGTACACATGAGGCGGTCGGCGCCGGCAGCGAGTGCCCCCACCGCGTCGCTTCGGCGCTGCATCGTTGTGCGGGGGTCGTCCTTGCATACGGTGGCCGCCAGTGCATTAAGTTTCTGATCGAACGCGGCCGCGTCAGCCGCATGCACGTTGGCCCAGATGCCGGCCATCCCCGGTGTGGTCGGACCGACGTCGACATAGCGTTTGTCGTCGATCTCCGGCGGAACCCGGACACCGTCGGCGTCGAACTTCGCGATCACGAAGTCGAGGCGATCAGCGAGCTTGGGATTCGAGAGTTTCATCCACTTCGGCGCAAGCCGAGCCAGTGCGGCATCCAAGTTCGGCATCGCAGAGTCCTCGACATTCGACGACCGGTTGATGATCATCGAGACCACTCGAAAGTCGATCTGCCCGGCGGCAAAGACCGCAGCGACTCGCGGCAGGTGCTCCCGTAACTCACGCGCGTAGCGGATCTGGCTACCGGCGCGCCCCCGGCTGATGTTCTGCGCGGCGGATACCTCGGCCGCCACGGCTTCGAACGGATCGGCGCACCACAGTTCGCGCTCCGCCCACTCGACGGCCCGGCGGGCGTACAGCTCGCCGACCGCGGCCAGTCGCTGCGCCACCGCGGCCGACTCGGTGCGGGCGGCGGCACCCATCGCATCGATAAGGAGCTCGTCGGCACCGCTCATGAATTCGAACATACATTCGATACTAATAGGAGCGGCCGACATCATCAGGCCGCTACAGGTACGTCACCCCGAGCACGATGACGGTGAACACCACCGGCGAGAACGCCAGGCCGGCTAGAAACGCCGACCAGGTCAACTCCCTGCGCTGATATCGCTGCCAGGCCAGGTATGCCATCGCGGCGGCGAAGAGCAGGCACAGTACGGACACGACGAGCACCGCGGTGCCCCGGGACGGCGACCCCGTCGCCATCGAGATACCGATCAGCCACAGCGCATGACCCAGTAGGACTCCGCCGATACCGGCGATGAGTGCGGGTTTCACTGCATCAGAAGTTGATCATGTGGCCGGCGAGGCCGTGGAAGCATTCCTGGAGAGCCTCCGACAGTGTCGGGTGGGTGTGGACGTTGCGGGCGAGTTCGTTGACGGTCAGATCCCACTTCTGCGCCAGAGTCACCTCCGGCAGGAGTTCGGAGACGTCCGGTCCGATCAGATGCGCGCCGAGCAGTTCGCCGTATTTAGCGTCGGCAATCACCTTGACGAACCCGGTCGGGTCGGCTAATCCGTGCGCCTTGCCGTTGGCGGTGAACGGGAACTTAGCCACCTTCACGTCGTAGCCCTCGTCGCGCGCCTGCTGTTCGGTCAGCCCGAAACTGGCGACCTGCGGCTGGCAGAACGTCGCCCTCGGCATCATCCGGTAGTCACCCAGCGTCATGGTCTCGGCACCGCCGATGGTCTCGGCGGCCACCACGGCCATCGCCTCAGCGACATGGGCCAGTTGCAATTTAGAGGTGACATCGCCGATGGCGTAGATGTGCCCCACGTTGGTGCGCATGTAGTCGTCGATGGCGATGGCGCCGCGATCGGTCAGCGCGACGCCGGTGCTGTCCAGTCCGAAGCCGGAGATGTTGGGTGCGAAGCCAATGGCTTGCATGACCTTGTCGGCCTTGAGTTCCTCGGTTACACCGTCCCTACTGACGACCACGGTGACCACGGATCCGTCATCGGTGATCGACTCCACCTTGGTACCGGTGCGGATCTTCACCCCGAGTTTCTTGTACTGCTTCTCGATCTCCTTGGAGACCTCGATGTCCTCATTGGGCAGCGCCCGCGGCAGGAACTCAACGACGGTGACGTCGACGCCGTAGTTGGTCAACACATAGGCGAACTCCATACCGATCGCACCGGCGCCGGCGATGATGATCGACCCGGGCAGTTCCCGGGTCAGAATCTGCTCCTCGTAGGTGACGACGTTGGCCGACAGCGACGTGCCCGGGATCAGCCGGGTGCTGCTGCCGGTGGCGATGATCGCGTTGGCGAAGGTGACGGTCTCGGTGCCACCCTCGTTGAGGTCGACAGTCATGGTGTTGGCATCGGTGAACCGGCCGTAGCCGTGAATCTCGGTGATCTTGTTCTTCTTCATCAGGAAGTGCACCCCGGCCACGCGGCCGTCGGCCACCTTGCGGCTGCGGTCGAAAGCGGCGCCGAAGTCAAAACTCACCTGACCGCTGATGCCGAACGTCGCGGCTTCCTTGGTCACGATATGCGCCAGCTCGGCGTTGCGCAGCAGCGCTTTGGAGGGGATGCAGCCCACGTTGAGGCAGACTCCGCCCCAGTACTGGGGTTCGACGATTGCGGTGTTCAGGCCGAGTTGCGCGCAGCGGATCGCGGCGACGTATCCGCCGGGTCCGGCGCCGAGGACGACGACGTCATAGTGAGTCACGTCGCTACCCTAACTAGCCGATTGCGGGGCGGGCGATCCATTCGAAGTAATAGGCGCCGTGGAGTATCGCGGCCGCCGCCGTCGACGCCAACGGCGCCGCCATCAAGACGATGGCCAGGGCTGTCACCCGGGGCCGGTCCGGCACCAGGGAGATCAGCAGGCTGGCCACCATGCAGGCGATCAGATATCCCAGGATGCCGGCCACCGGCACGGTCTTGTCCAAGGCGGTGTACCACCAGTGGTAGAGACCGAGTCCGGCCGCTGCCGACACCGCCCACACGCCGATCAGGATCAGCGCGAACCTCCAGCGACTCACGAACTGATACGAACCGGGCACCACGACCGGTCGCGCGGGCACCGACCGCGGAGACACGTCGACGGGTTCGCTGAATTCCTGTGGCTCGGGCTCTTCGGCCCGCACCGGCTCTTCGGCCCCCAAAGGCAACGGATGCGGACCGGTGTCGAAGATCGGTGCCGAGTGGGGCTCGGTGTTAGTGGCCAGGGTGTTAGTGGCCAGGGTGTTAGGGGCCAGAGTGCCGTGCGCCCCGGTGGCGAACATCGGCGTCAGTTGGGATCCGGTGACGGGGTTTGCGGTATCAGTCACCGGAGACCACCTGGATCAGCAGCAGCACCGACAGCCAACCGGGCGCCATCGCGAGCACGAATGCACCCAGTGTGGTCACCCACCGGCGGCCGGAGGACAGCACCAGAGCCAGCCCGATCAAGCTCGGCAATCCGACGACCAAGGCCACGACGAGATCGGGACGAATGGCCGAGTCGACCATCAGCTTGGCCACCACGGCGGCAATCTGACCGGAGACGCAGCCCACGAGTAACGCGCTGGTGAGCAGCCATGCCCGAGGCAGGGGTATCACGATTACCGACGATACGGGCCGGTGAGCCGTCTATGGCTGAACAGCTCCGGCGTGCCGAACAGGTATTTGGCAGGCGTCGACGCCGTCGGCCACCACCAGATCGGTCCGGACGGGGGGCCTGGCGCCCCTCTCGTAGTCCGCACCGGTCAGCGGCGGGACACCGGCAAGTGCGTCGACCTCCGCGGCGCTGAAGGCTCGTCCGCGACTGAGGAAACGCAGACCCACGGGTGCCTCCAGACTGAAGCCGCCACCACGACCCGGCACTACGTCGATCACCAACTGGGTGTGCTTCCAGGTCTCGAACTGCGGGCCGGAAATCCACACCGGGGCGCCCTCCAGGACGCCGAGAAGCACATCGCGGTCGCCGACGATGAACTCGCCGTCGGGATAGCACATCGGCGACGAACCATCGCAGCAGCCGCCGGACTGGTGGAACATCACCGGCCCGTGCTGGTCTCGCAGACGGTGCAGCAGTTCGGCCGCGGCGACCGTGATCAACGCGCGCGGTGGCGGCAGGGTCGAGGCCGTACCCATCTGCGCCTCCTGCCATGCGAGCATGTAACGCAGTTCACACTACCGCTCCTCACACCACCGCTACCGACCAGAATGGCGGGCATGGCCGACGACCCGTACCTGTGGCTCGAAGATATCGACGGCGACGCCGCACTGGCCTGGGTGCGTGAGCGCAACGAGACCACCATCGCCGAGTTCAGCGATCAACGGTTCGAGCAGATGCGCACCGAAGCCCTGGCGGTGCTCGACACCGACACCCGGATCCCCTACGTGCGCCGCCGCGGCGAATACCTCTACAACTTCTGGCGCGACGCGGCGAACCCGCGCGGGCTGTGGCGACGCACGACCCTGGCGAGCTATCGCGACCCGAGCCCCGACTGGGACGTGATCATCGACGTCGACGAGTTGGCCCGCACCGATGCGGAGAACTGGGTGTGGGCCGGCGCGGACGTGATCGAGCCCGACCATACGCGGGCGCTGATCTCGCTGTCCCGAGGCGGGTCGGATGCGGCCGTGGTGCGCGAATTCGATATGGGCACAAGGACTTTCGTAGTCAGCGGGTTTGCACTCGATGAGGCAAAATCACGAGTCTCGTGGTTCGACCATGACACCCTGCTGGTCGGAACCGACTTCGGCCCCGGGTCACTGACGGAGTCCGGCTATCCCCGGGTGGTGAAGCGCTGGCGGCGCGGCGAACCACTGGCCGAGGCGCAGACGCTGTTCACCGGATCACCGACGGATGTCATTGCCTCGGCCGGTGTGGACCGGACACCCGGCTACGAGCGCACGATGGTCTACCGCGCGGTCGACTTCTTCAACAACGAGGCCTACCAATTGCGCTCCGGCGAACTGGTGCGGATCGACGCGCCGACCGACGCTGGCATCTCCGTACACCGTGACTGGCTGCTGATCGAATTGCGCAGCGAGTGGTCAGGAGGTTCCTCGGTGTACCCGGCCGGTTCGCTGCTCGCCGCGGACTATGAGAAGTTCCTCGACGGCACAGCCGAATTGAGCGTGGTCTTCACCCCCGATGAACGCACCTGCCTGCATCAGTACGGATGGACGCGCGATCGGCTGGTAATGGTCACCCTCGCCGACGTCGCCAGTCGCGTGGAGATCGTCACACCCGGAACGTGGTCCCGGCAGCCGATCCTGGGAGCCGGTGCTGCCGATGCCTTCTCCAACACCGTCATCGTCGCCACCGACGACCTCGGCGACGAGATTTTTTTGGACTCCAGCGGATTTCTCACTCCGTCACGCCTTCTGCATGGCAGCGCCGGCGGCGAACTGACCGAGATCAAACGGGCACCGGCGTTCTTCGACTCCTCGGGCCTAGAGGTGTCGCAGTACTTCGCAACCTCTGATGACGGCACAGCGGTGCCCTATTTCGTTGTTGGACAGAAGGATTCACAAACTCCGGGTCCGACGCTACTGGGCGGCTACGGAGGGTTCGAGGTAGCCCAAACACCCGGCTACGGGGGCGTGCTCGGGCGGCTGTGGCTGGCCGAAGGCGGTACCTACGTGCTGGCCAACATTCGCGGCGGCGGGGAATACGGACCAGGCTGGCACACCCAGGCGATGCGGGAGGGCCGGCACAGGGTCGCCGAGGACTTTGCCGCCGTCGCGCGCGATCTGGTGGCGCGCGGGATCAGCACCGTCGGTCAACTGGGTGCACAGGGCGGCAGCAACGGCGGTCTGCTGATGGGGATCATGGCGACCAAGTACCCGGAGTTGTTCGGCGCCCTGGTGTGCCAGGTGCCACTACTGGACATGAAGCGCTTCCACCTGTTGCTCGCGGGTGCGTCGTGGGTGGCGGAGTACGGCGATCCGGACAACCCGGACGACTGGGCGTTCATCTCCGAGTACTCGCCGTATCAGAACATCAGCACCGCCCCGCGCTATCCCACCATGCTGGTCACCACGTCTACCCGGGACGACCGGGTGCACCCCGGGCACGCCCGCAAGATGACCGCCGCCCTGGAGGAAGCCGGACACCCGGTCTGGTACTACGAGAACATCGAGGGCGGCCATGCCGGTGCGGCCGATAACGCCCAGACCGCGTTCAAATCGGCGCTGAGTTTCTCGTTCCTGTCGCGGACGCTGTCGAAGCCGACGCCGGGCTAGGTCACCGAAGCAACACGATCCCGACGACCAACGCCAGCATCAGCAGCGCGGGCACCGACTTGGTCAGCGGGTCCTTGACCTTCACGTGCATCGCCAGCGCCCCGACCATCAATGCCGCGACGACCAGCGCCGCCGGCACCACCACCTGTGGCACCCAGATCCCGATGATCAGCAACACCGCGGACACGATCTTGGCTCCGCCGACCGCGTAGAAGCACCATTCGGGCAGGCCGTAGGTGACGAACTCTTCTCTCAGCGACTGCGCTGAACCGCCACGAAATGCGGTCGCCGACTTGGGACGGACAAGCCACACGTTGAGGAGTCCGAGTCCGGCGATGACCTGGAGACCGATGGATACTGCCGAAGATGACATTCGATGCCTTCGCTGTAGGGTTGCAACCGATGAATGACAAATCCACCGACTGATGACTTCATGAATACTCTCTATCAAACACTGAAGCCACTGTCGGCCATACTCTTCCTTTACTACGGCGCGGCCGTACTGTTTTCCAACGCGATGGTGGCCGAGTTCGAACAATTCGGACTACCCAACTTCCGCAAACTCACCGGCGTCCTCGAATTACTCGGTGCTGCCGGGCTCATCGCCGGCTACTTCATACCGCCACTGGTGATTGCCGCGTCCGGTGGCTTGGCCCTGTTGATGGCCCTCGGCCTGGCCGTCCGCTTTCGGTCCAGGTCAACGCTGCCGGACTCCCTGGCAGCCCTGGCAATGTTGCTGATAAACCTGTTCATCTGTACCTACGCGCTGGGGCTTTTTTCCTAGCCGCGTAGGAAAACCCGTAATCGCTGAAGAATTCCCTGCCAACTAGTCGTCGGCGGTGGCGCGGCCCACGATCAGCGGGTCGGGTTCGCCGACGATGTCATGGTCCTTGTTGTCGTAGTCGAACTTGCTGAGCACGTGACGCATTGCGTTGACGCGGGCCCGTTTCTTGTCGTTGCTCTTGATGACGGTCCACGGCGCGACCTCGGTGTCGGTCCAGGTGAACATGTCCTCCTTGGCCGCGGTATAGGCGTCCCACTTATCCAGCGAGGCCAGGTCCGTGGGCGAGAGCTTCCACTGCCGGACCGGATCAACGTGGCGGATGGTGAAGCGGGTGCGCTGCTCAGAAGGCGATACCGAGAACCACAGTTTGGTGAGGCTGATCGCGTCGTTGACGAGCATCTGCTCGAAAAGCGGTGCCTGCCGGACGAATTCGGCGTGTTGCTTGGGCGTGCAGAAGCCCATGACCCGCTCGACACCGGCCCGGTTGTACCAGGATCGGTCGAACATCACGATCTCACCGGCAGCCGGCAGATGGTGGACGTAGCGCTGGAAGTACCACTGGGTGCGTTCCTTCTCGGTCGGCTTCTCCAGGGCGACCACCCGCGCGCCGCGCGGGTTGAGATGCTCCATGAACCGCTTGATGGTGCCGCCCTTGCCCGCGGCGTCGCGGCCCTCGAACACCAGAACGTGCCGCAGGCCGTTGGCCTGGGTCCACTTCTGCAGTTTGAGCAACTCGATCTGCAGGAGGCGCTTCTGCTCCTCGTATTCGGGGCGGCTCATGCGCTCCTCGTACGGGTAGTTCTCCCGCCAGGTGTCGACGGGGGCTCCGGTGGAATCGATCAGTACCGGGTCGTCATCGTCGTCGTCGAAGACGGAGAAACCTTTTTCAAACGGTGTCGTGGTCACGCGCGCGAAGTTAGCCCGTTAGGGCAACGGCTGGGTTACCGGAAGGTGAACGGACGTAGACGCCGCACTCGGCGCAGGACCGCCGCGGCCAGGCACACCAGCGAGGTACCCAACAGCACCGAGCCCACCGAATCGGTGAAGTAGTGGTAGGCGGTGGCCTGGCCCAGGATTCCCAGCGCGGCGAATACCCCGACCGCTGCCAGGACCCAGCGCCGCGTACCCACCGCGAGCAGCAGCATGCCCAGTGCCACGACCATGAGCGTGGTGTGTCCACTCGGATAGGCCAGCGCATCGCCCTTCACCCTGCCGAACAGTGGCTTGAGCGCCTGACTCGCCCACACCCCGAGGTAGGGCGCCAGCACAATCATCGGAAGTAATGCCCACAGCCGACGGAAGACCGCCACGCCCAGCGAGCCGAGCAACACCGCACTGACGGTGCGGGGGTCGGTGAAGAACAGCAGTGAATTCAGCGGGCCACCCCTGGCCTGCTGAAAAAACCCGTCGATCGGCGCCGCGCCCTCGCGGACGCCGAACCCGAGCAGCACCATCAACGGCATGCCGACGAACGGCCACCCCAGCAGCGCCCTGTCGATCAGTTCGCGGTCCTCCAGACACAGGCCCGTCCCGTGCACCACATGGTATTGGCCAACCGGGGAGTTTTCCGGGAGCACGCACCGGAACGTCGTAATCTGACTGCCATGAGCTATGACCTGGTCATCCGGAACGGCACGATCGTCGACGGCCTCGGTGGTGAGCCGTACCGCGGGGACATCGCGGTGTCCGACGGCGTCATCGTCGCGATCGGCACCGTCGGTGGATCCGGCACCCGCGAGATCGACGCCGACGGGCTACTCGTCACGCCCGGATTCGTGGACCTGCACACCCACTACGACGGCCAGGCGATCTGGTCGGAGCGGATGAGCCCGTCATCGTCACACGGTGTCACCACGGCGGTGATGGGTAACTGCGGAGTGGGCTTCGCGCCCTGCCGGCCCGAGGACCACGACGTGCTGGTGGATGTGATGGCCGGTGTCGAGGACATCCCCGGCGTGGTGATGACCGACGGACTGCCGTGGGACTGGGAGACCTTTCCGCAATACCTGGACGCCCTGGAGGGCCGCCGCCGCGATATCGACGTGGCGGCCTACCTGCCGCACTCGCCACTGCGGGTGTACGTGATGGGCCAGCGCGGCGCGGACCGTGAACCCGCGACGCCGGAGGACCTGGCGCTGATGCGCACGTTGGCGGCAGAGGCGATCGAGGTTGGCGCACTGGGTGTTTCGTCATCGCGATTCGCGTTCCACAAGACCGGCAGTGGCGAACCCATCCCGACCTATGACGCCTCTTACGACGAGATCGCCGCGATCGTCGGCGGGATGGCCGACGGCGGTGGCGGCCTGCTGCAGTTCATTCCGGACCTTCCGGCCGGCGGTTACGAACCGGTGCTGCAGCAGGTGTTCGAGGCGGCGGCCGACGCCGGGGTGCCGGTCACCTTCACCCTGACGACCGGCAACTCCGGTGATCCGATCTGGCCGGGCGCGGTGAACCTGATCGAGAAGTTCAGGGCCTCCGGTGCCGAGATCACCGCACAGGTTTTCGCCCGGCCGATCGGCCTGGTGATCGGCTTGGAGCTGACCGCAAACCCGTTCGTGCTGTACCCGAGCTACCAGGAGATCGCTGATCTGCCACTGCCCGAGCGGGTGGCCGAGATGCGCAAATCGCAAGTGCGCGCGCGCATTCTGGCCGATAAGCCCGGGGTGGGGCATCCGTTCATGTACTTCGCGCAGTCCTGGGAGTGGATGTTCCCGTTCACCGAACCGGCGAACTACGAGCCCGCCGCTCAGGACAGCATCCTGGCCAGGGCGGCAGCCCGCGGGGTCAGCCCACTCGAGGAGGCCTACGACCGCCTGCTCGACGACGACGGGCACGCCATGATGATGGTGGCGCTGGCCAACTACGAGAACAATTCGCTGGACACCGTCGCCGAATTGATGCTCCGCGACGATGTGGTGCTGGGCCTGGGCGATGGCGGCGCGCACTACGGCATGATCTGCGATGCCAGCTATCCGACCTTCGTGCTGGCGCACTGGGCGCGCGACCGTGCCTCGGGCCGGCTCAGCGTGGCCGAGGCGGTACGCCGGTTGACGTCGGTGCCCGCGCGGGTGGCCGGGCTATCCGACCGCGGCCGAATCGCGTTGGGCTACAAGGGTGATCTCAATGTCATCGATCACGAGGGGCTCAGCCTGCATCGGCCTGTCATCGCCCACGACCTGCCCGGTGGCGGACGCCGCCTCGACCAGAGCGCCGACGGCTACGTCGCGACCGTGGTCTCCGGTGAGGTGATCGCCGAGAACGGCGTGCCGACCGCGGCCCGGCCGGGTCGGCTGATCCGCGGGCGGCAGCCGGCACCGGTCGCCTAGTCGGTCCGCAGCTTACTCACCTCACCCCCGTCGCCGACTGTGCGGTTTTGCGCGGGACACGCTGTGTCTGTGCAGAAATCCGCACAGTCGACTGGGCAGCGTCGGTGCCCGATGGCAGCCTCCGCCTATGGAGGATGGCTGGCCCTTCCGGGGTGCAGAGGCGGTCGAAGCGGGCCGGGTGTCGGCCGGTCAGCTCCGGAAGTTCTACACCGCGATTTACCCCGGCGTATACGCGCCGCGGGGTGTGGAGCTATCGCCGATTCAGCGGGCCCGCGCCGGCTGGCTCTGGTCACGCCAGCAGGGCGTAGTCGCGGGCCTGTCGGCGTCAGCCATGCTGGGCTCGAAATGGGTCGAGCCGACATTGCCCGCCGAGCTCGTGCACGTCAATCGACGCACTCCCGCGATGCTGACCGTCCACAGCTACACGCTTCTGCCCTGCGAGGCAATTGAACTCGACGGCATGATGGTGACGACCGCTGCTCGCACCGCGTTCGACATAGGTCGGCGTCTACCGCTGACCAAGTCCGTACAACGACTTGATGCGTTGATGCGCGCGACGAAACTGAAAGTCGCCGATGTCGAAGAAGTCATCGCCGGTCACCCCGGGGTCCGCGGACTCTCGTCGCTGCGGAGGACCCTTGACTTCGTAGACGGTGGAGCGGAGTCCCCGTATGAGTCGCTAACCAGACTGACCTTGATCCGAGCGGGTCTGCCAGCGCCAGAGACGCAGCTTCGCGTCGATGACGAGTCAGGTTTCCCGGTGGCATACCTCGATATGGGGTGGCGGGAGCGCCGCCTGGGCGTGGAGTTCGACGGCGCTCAGCACTGGACCGATGCACAACCTGGAATCACTGGGCTGGCGGATCATTCGGGTCAGCAGTGACATGCTTCGCACGCCGGCGGTGATCATCGCCCGCGTCCGCGCAGCCCTCGAATCAGGGTGAGTGTGCGGATTTCTTAGGGCCGACGGCGTGTCACGCATGAAACCGCACAGTCGCCGAGCAGATCCGGCATGGGTGCACGAAAAAGCCCGACTCGCGAAAGCGAGCCGGGCTTTTTCGCAAAGGGACTTAGAAGTCCATGCCACCCATGCCACCGGTCGGGTCGCCCGCGGGTGCGGACGCCTTCTCCGGCTTGTCGGCGACGACGGCCTCGGTCGTCAGGAACAGCGCCGCGATACTCGCCGCGTTCTGCAGCGCCGAGCGGGTGACCTTGACCGGGTCGGCGACGCCGGCCTTGAGCAGGTCCTCATACTCATTGGTGGCTGCGTTCAGGCCGGTTCCGGACGGGGAGTTGCGCACCTTCTCGGCGACAACACCCGGCTCCAGGCCGGCGTTGAAGGCGATCTGCTTCAGCGGTGCCTCGAGCGCGACGCGCACGATGTTGGCACCGGTTGCCTCATCACCGGTGAGGTGCAGCTCATCGAGCGCCGGGGCCGCCTGCAGCAGAGCCACGCCGCCGCCGGCGACGATGCCCTCTTCGACCGCGGCCTTGGCGTTGCGCACCGCGTCCTCGATACGGTGCTTGCGCTCCTTGAGTTCCACCTCGGTGGCAGCTCCGGCCTTGATCACCGCAACACCGCCGGCCAGCTTGGCCAGACGCTCCTGCAGCTTCTCGCGGTCGTAATCGGAGTCGCTGTTCTCGATCTCGGCGCGGATCTGAGCAACCCGTCCGGCGATGGCGTCGGGGTCACCGGCGCCCTCGATGATCGTGGTCTCGTCCTTGGTGACGACAACCTTGCGGGCCTGACCGAGCAGCGTGACATCGGCGGTCTCCAGGGAGAGGCCGACCTCTTCGCTGACGACCTGACCACCGGTGAGGATGGCCATGTCCTGCAGCATCGCCTTGCGGCGGTCACCGAAGCCCGGCGCCTTGACGGCAACGGACTTGAAGGTGCCCCGGATCTTGTTGACGACCAGGGTGCTCAAAGCCTCGCCCTCGACGTCCTCGGCGATGATCAGTAGCGGCTTGCCGGACTGAATGACCTTCTCCAACAACGGAAGCAGGTCCTTGACCGTCGAGATCTTCGAACTGATCAGCAGGATGTAGGGATCCTCCATAACGGCTTCCTGACGCTCGGCGTCAGTCACGAAGTAGCCCGAGATGTAGCCCTTGTCGAAGCGCATACCCTCGGTGAGCTCAAGCTGCAGGCCGAAGGTGTTGGACTCTTCGACGGTGATGACGCCCTCGTTGCCGACCTTGTCCATCGCCTCGGCGATCAGATCGCCGATGGTCTGGTCCCCGGCGGAGATACCGGCGGTGGCAGCGATCTGCTCCTTGGTCTCGACCTCTTTGGCGCTCTTGAGCAGGGTCTCGGTGATCTTCTCGACAGCCTTCTCGATACCGCGCTTGAGGCCGAGCGGGTTGGCGCCGGCCGCGACGTTGCGCAGACCCTCGCGAACCAGAGCCTGAGCCAGCACGGTAGCGGTCGTGGTGCCGTCGCCGGCGACGTCGTCAGTCTTCTTGGCGACTTCCTTGACCAGTTCGGCGCCGATCTTCTCGTACGGATCCTCGAGCTCGATCTCCTTGGCGATGGAAACACCGTCATTGGTGATCGTGGGGGCGCCCCACTTCTTCTCGAGAACGACGTTGCGACCCTTGGGGCCCAACGTGACCTTGACCGCGTCGGCGAGGGCGTTAAGGCCCCGCTCGAGGCCGCGGCGGGCCTCTTCGTCGTACGCAATTATCTTGGACATTGCGAAGTGATTCCTCCGATTAGGGGGTGACACGTTCTTGGGTCGGGCCCAGCGCCCGCGACGGACGACCTCAGTTGTGTGCAGACTGGGGTCTCACCGTCCCGACCTAGCACTCACCGGTCGTGAGTGCCAACACTATTTCTAGCACTCGCCCATGCCGAGTGCAAGATTGTTCACCCAGGGTGTACCCCCTCTTCGACACGCGTTCGTGGCGCAGTCCGCTCGGATGGGATTGCATTAGAGTCCGACTCGGTCAGAAGGGAGGCCTGCGGGTGCGGGCAGTCGAAGCGCCCAGCACGCAGGCATTGCGGGGCTGGCAGCGGCGGGCCCTAGTGCGCTATCTGACCGCCAGGCCGCGCGACTTTCTGCTGGTGGCAACGCCGGGAGCCGGAAAGACAGCGTTCGCCCTGCGCATCGCGGGCGAATTGCTGGCCGACGGCACCGTGGAGCGCATCACCGTCGTGGTGCCCACCGAACACCTCAAAACCCAGTGGGCCGGCGCGGGTGCGGCGGCCGGGATCTCGCTGGATCCGCGGTTCTCCAACTCCAATGCGACCACCTCGGATGACTATCACGGTGTCGTGGTGACCTACGCCCAGGTGGCCAGCCATCCGACGCGGCATCGGGTGCGCACCGAGAATCGGCGCACGCTGGTGATCTTCGATGAGATTCACCACGGCGGGGATGCCAAGAGTTGGGGTGAGGGCATCCGGGAGGCGTTCTCCGACGCGACCCGCCGACTAGGACTTACCGGTACGCCGTTCCGTAGTGACGACAGCGCCATTCCGTTCGTCAGCTACGAAGCGGACGCTGCGGGCTTCCGACACTCCAGGGCCGATCACACCTACGGCTACTCCGACGCGCTCACCGACGCAGTGGTTCGCCCGGTGGTCTTCCTGGCCTACTCCGGCGAGGCCCGCTGGCGTAACAACGCCGGCGAGGAATTCGCCGCCCGACTCGGTGAGCCGCTGAGCGCAGAACAGACGGCGCGCGCCTGGCGGACCGCACTGGATCCGGACGGCGAATGGATGCCCGCGGTCATCAGTGCGGCCGACACCCGGCTGAGCCAGCTGCGCGACGGCGGCATGCCGGATGCCGGCGGCATGGTGATCGCCTCCGACCAGAATGCCGCGCGCGCCTATGCCGCACTGCTGACTGCCATCACCGGCGAATCCCCGACGCTGGTGCTCTCCGACGATCCCGGATCCTCGGACCGGATCAGCGCATTCGAGGCGGGAACGAGCCGCTGGCTGGTTGCGGTGCGGATGGTCTCCGAAGGCGTCGACGTGCCGCGCCTGGCGGTGGGTGTGTACGCCACCAGTGCCGCCACGCCTCTGTTTTTCGCCCAGGCGATCGGCCGATTCGTCCGCTCCCGGACGCAAGGAGAGACCGCGAGCATCTTCCTGCCGTCGGTGCCGTCGCTGTTGCAGTTGGCCAGTGAACTCGAGGCGCAGCGCGACCATGTGCTGGGCAAGCCTCACCGCGAGTCGCTCGGCTTCGACGAGGTCGACGATCGTCAGCGCACCGAGCCGACCGATTCCGATAACGGATTCGAGTTCCTGGGCTCCGACGCCGAACTGGATCAGGTGATCTTCGACGGCTCATCGTTCGGCACCGCCACACCCGCCGGCAGCGCCGAGGAGGCGGACTATCTCGGCATCCCCGGTCTCCTCGACACCGCGCAGATGCGAGACCTGCTGCGCCGCAGGCAAGACGAGCAACTGGCGACGCGGTCGGCCTCCGGACTGCCCGTGCGGGTATCCACCCACGGACAGTTGCGTGATCTTCGGCGCGAGCTCAACACCCTCGTGTCGGCGATACATCACCGCACCGGCAGGTCGCACGGCTGGATTCACAACGAGTTGCGCCGAGTGTGCGGTGGCCCGCCGGTTGCGGCCGCCAACAGCGATCAGCTGCAGGAACGCATTGAGAATCTGCGCGGTTGGCGCAGCGCCTGAATTACAGCCCCAGTAGCGCCGGAAGACCAGCAACCGAGTCGATGACGTGATTGGGTTGCATCGCGAATTCGTCTGCGGCCCAACGATCTAAGGTCTCCTGACGGAACTTCCCGGTTCGCACCAACACGCCGGTCATGCCGACTACCTGAGCGGGTAGGACGTCGTTGTTGAGGTCATCGCCAACCATGTACGTCTCGTCGGGATCGACACCCAGCCGAGCGGCTGCGGCCTGGAATCCTGCTGGGGCGGGCTTTCCCACCGCGGTCACCGTGCGACCGGAGGCCTGCTCCATTCCGATCAGGTACATACCGGTGTCGATCAGCAGGCCCCCATCGGTCTCCCAGGCGGTGCTGCGGTGCATCGCCACCACCGGCACGCCGGAGGCCATCCACTCGTAGACCCGGCTCAGCGTCCGATGGTTGTACTCCGGACCGGCGCCACCGAGCAGGATCACATCGGGTTTCGCGGCGTTCGCGGCGTCGCTGACAATGTCGAGGCCGGGCATATCGGCGGTGATGTCGCCATTGTTGACCAGAAGGCATCGAGCACCCGGGTAGTGCGCGCGGACGTAATCGGCGGTCAGCACAGCGGCGGTGATCACCTCATCGGGCCGGACATTCATGCCGGCATCCGACAGCGCCGAGGAGATCTGCACTCGGGTCAGCGTCGTGGTGTTGGTGAGGTAGGAGCATGCGATCCGACGATCGGCGAGGACGCGCAGTGTCTCGACGGCGCCGGGGATGGCACGCCACGACGTCACCAGCACACCGTCGATGTCGAACACCACCGGGCCGACGGGCATGTCAATAGACCCTAGTGCTTGCCGCCGGGCCCACCGCGGCGGTGAGTATGTTCTAACCATGACTTGGATTGAGAAAAACGTTCCCGACCAGAGCGGCCGGCTGGCCATCGTCACCGGCTCCAACACCGGTCTCGGCTATGACAACGCACGAGCACTGGCCGCCCGCGGCGCGAAGGTGGTGATGGCGGTCCGCGACACCGCCAAGGGCGAGGAAGCTGCCGCCCGCATCCGGAAACTGACCCCGGGTGCCGAGGTCACGGTACACAAATTGGACCTGGGCTCGCTGACTTCGGTACGCACAGCAGGCGCCGAACTCGCCGCCGCCCACCCGCGCATCGACCTGCTGATCAACAACGCCGGCGTGATGTACCCGCCGAAGTCGACGACCGCGGACGGGTTCGAGCTGCAGTTTGGCACCAACCACCTCGGCCACTTCGCGCTCACCGGACTCTTGCTGAAAAACCTTCTGCCGGTGGATAACTCCCGTGTCGTGGTAGTGGCCAGCATCGCCCACAAGATCAAGGCCAAGATCGACTTCGACGACCTGCACTGGGAGAAGCGCAGCTACGACAAGGTCGCCTCCTACGGCCAGTCCAAGCTGGCCAACCTGATGTTCGCCTACGACCTGCAGCGGCGACTGGCCGCGGCCAAGGCCAAGACCATCGCGGTTGCCGCGCACCCCGGCGTGGCTGCCACAGAACTCAGCCGGCACGTCCCCGGCTACGAACTGCCGGGCGTGGCGTGGCTGTTCGGCAAGGTGCTGAACACCTCTGAGGTCGGTGCACTCGCGACACTGCGTGCCGCGACCGACCCGAACGTCAAGGGTGGCCAGTACTGGGGTCCCGACGGCTTCCGGGAGATGCGCGGCTACCCCGAACTGGCGACGTCGAGCGAACAGTCCAGGGATGAGGCGATCCAGGAACGACTCTGGAAGGTCTCCGAGGAACTCACCGGCGTCACCTATCCGGTATAGGGACTCCTCGGATGCGTAGCGTGGCGGAGCATCAGCGCGTCGTCTCTGAGTTGATCACCGCACGCCCCGCTGTCACCGTCGGTCTGGTCGACGCTGCCGGACTGGTGCTCGCGCACGACGTGATCGCCGGGCTGTCGCTCCCGGTTTTCGATAACTCGTCGATGGACGGCTATGCGGTTCGCTACGACGACGTGACCGGGGCGAGTGTTGAGAACCCGGTGAAACTTCCTGTGGCCGAGGATATTCCGGCAGGCCGAACCGACGCACTCACGTTGGCGGCAGGCACGGCGCACCGGATCATGACCGGCGCGCCGATGCCCACGGGAGCAACGGCGGTGGTCGCCGTCGAGAGCACTGACGGCGGAGTCGAGACGGTCGCGATCACGGCAACTCCGAAGCCCGGGCAGCACATTCGTCGGGCCGGGGAGGATGTCGCAGCCGGCAGTACGGTACTGCACGCCGGGCAGGTCGTCGGGCCGGCCGCATTGGGCTTGGTGGCCGCGCTCGGAATCGGTGAACTGGAGGTCATTCCACGTCAGCGGGTGCTGGTGATCTCCACCGGATCGGAGTTGGTGGCGGCCGGAACTCCGCTGCGGCCGGGCCAGATCTATGAGTCCAACGCGGTGATGCTCGCCGCCGCGGTGCGCGACGCCGGGGCCGAGGTGGTGGCCACGGTCACCTGTGACGACGACGCCGCGCGGTTCACCGCACTGCTCGACTCCTATGCGGATCGGACCGATCTGATCATCACCTCAGGCGGCGTCAGCGCCGGGGCCTACGAGGTGGTCAAAGACGCCTTCGGCACCGGCGGTGGCGTCGAGTTCGTGAAGGTCGCGATGCAGCCCGGGATGCCGCAGGGCGCGGGGCGAACCGCGACGGGCGCCGCGATCGTCACACTGCCCGGTAACCCGGTCAGCGCGCTGGTGTCCTTCGAGGTGTTCATCCGTCCCGCACTGCGCGCTGCGATGGGGTGCGCGCACCCACACCGCCCGGTATGCACCGCGGTGCTGGTCGAAGCGCTCACCTCACCGGCCGGCCGACGGCAGTTCCGCCGGGGTGTCTACGACCGCGACTCCGGGACCGTGGTCAGCTACGGCCCGCCCGCGTCGCACCACCTGCGCTGGCTGGCCTCGGCCGACTGCCTGCTCGACATCAGCGAGGACGTCACCGCACTGGCCGTCGGTGAGCAGGTCGAACTGTGGGACCTGGCACCGTAGGATCATCCGTCGTGGCCCGACGCCCCCGCTCCGCGGACGATATCCCCGAGTCCGGCCCGCAACGTCTGCTCGCCCTGGTGCGATCCTCGGTACCACCCGTGCACCCGGCCGGACTGCCCTTCATCTCGGCGGGGCTGGCCGCGGCGGCGCTGGGCCGCAATCACCGCTGGGCCCGCAGAGTGGGCCTGACGGCCGCCGGTGCCAATGCCGTGTTCTTCCGGCACCCGTCCCGTGTTCCGCCGAGCGGGACCGGTGTCGTCGTCGCACCCGCCGACGGGGTGGTGTGTCTGCTGGAGACGGCCGCACCACCGGCCGAACTCGGCCTGGGATCGACTCCGGTCACCCGGATCAGTATTTTCCTGTCCCTGCTGGATGCCCATGTGCAGCGCATTCCGGTCGGAGGCGAGGTGATCGCGGTGGCGCACCGCCCCGGCCGCTTCCATTCCGCCGACCTACCGGCCGCGAGTGGGGAAAATGAGCGCAACAGCGTCGCGATCCGCACGCCGGAAGGACACAGCGTGGTGGTGGTACAGATCGCCGGCCTGATCGCTCGGCGCATCATCTGCGATCTGCATGTCGGTGATCAGGTGGACATCGGCGAGACCTACGGGCTGATCCGGTTCGGCTCCCGGCTGGACACCTACCTGCCTGCGGGCGCGGAAGTACTCATCGAGTCGGGGCAGCGAACGCTCGCCGGCGAAACGGTGATGGCTCGGCTGCCGTGATTGCAAACGGTACTCAACCCAATCGAGGACTACGCATCCTGCCCAGCGCCACGACGGTGCTGGCGATCTGCGCCGGACTGACGTCAATCAAGTTCGCACTGGACGGTCGGCCGCACATCGCACTGGCACTGATCGGCGCCGCCGCGGTACTGGATGGCATCGACGGCGGTATCGCACGCGCACTGCACGCCCAGTCCCCGATGGGCGCAGAGATCGACTCGCTGGCCGATGCGGTCAACTTCGGTGTCGCGCCGGCGCTCGTCATGTACATCACGCTGCTGTCGTCGTCGCCGATCGGCTGGATCTTCGTCCTGCTCTACGCGGTGTGCATCGTGCTGCGCCTGGCCCGGTTCAACACCCTGCTCGACGACGACACCCGACCGGCCTACACCCGGCAGTACTTCGTGGGCATGCCGGCACCGTGCGGCGCAGTCGGTGTGATCGGCCCGCTTGCGGCGATGTTGCAGTTCGGCCACGGGTGGTGGACCTCGACGTGGTTCCTCTGCCTCTGGCTGGCGGCGAACGCCGCCCTTCTGGTGAGCCGGGTGCCGACCCTGGCCTTGAAGTCGGTGTCGGTTCCTGCGAATGCAGCGCCGATGTTGCTGATCGGAGTCGCGGGGGCCGCCGCCGGCCTGCTGCTGTTCCCCTACGTCCTGGTGCTGCTGATCATCGTGGGTTATCTGCTGATCATCCCGTTCACGATTCGCAGTCAACGCTGGGCCGCGGCACACCCGGAGGCATGGGAGGACAAGCCCCGGCAGCGGCGCGCGGCGCGACGCGCGGCCCGTAACGCAGAGAACCCCAATCGCCGATCGACGGCCCGACTGGGCCTACGCAAACCAGGAGGCTGAGACCGTGTCCGACGCGTCCGAACTGATGCCCGCCAAGCCCGGGTCCACCTCGAGCCTCACGCTCACCGCGCGGCTTAACACCTCGGCTCTGGACTCCCGCCGCGGTGTTGTTCGTCTTCATCCGGAAGTCATTGCCGCACTGGGTATTCGGGAGTGGGACGCGGTTTCCCTGATCGGCTCGCGGACCACCGCGGCGGTGGCAGGTGTGGCACCGGCCGGCACCCCCACCGGAACCGCACTGGTGGATGACGTCACGCTGTCCAACGCCGGCCTGCGCGAGGACTCGGCCGTGATCGTCACCCCGGTGACGGTGTACGGCGCCCGGTCGGTCACCCTGAGCGGTTCGGCACTGGCCACCCGATCGGTGTCATCGGCGACGTTGCGCCAGGCGCTGCTGGGCAAGGTCCTCACAGTCGGGGACACCGTGTCGCTGCTGCCCCGCGACCTCGGACCGGGCACGTCCACGTCGGAGGCAAGTTCGGCGTTGACGTCCGCGGTGGGAATCACCTGGACATCGGAGTTACTGACCGTCACCGGTACCGACCCGGCCGGACCTGTTTCGGTACAACCGAATTCGTCGGTCAGCTGGGGTGACGGTGGCACCGTCGGCACCGGTACGACGGCCGCCATCAGCCCGCCCACTCAGTGGCCGGCGGAACCCGAGGTCAGCATCGACGACCTCAAGGGCCAGCACGCACAGGCAGGCCGGCTCACCGAATGGCTCAAGCTCGCCCTCGACGAACCGGCGCTGCTGGAAAAGCTCGGCGCCAAACCGAATCTCGGCGTGCTGATCACCGGACCGGCCGGAGTCGGGAAGGCGAGGTTGGTGCGCGCCGTGTGCGCGGGCCGGCGTTTGATCGACCTTGACGGCCCGGACACCGGCGCACTGGCGGCTACCGAACGCCACCAGGCGGTTGCCCGTGCAGTGGCCGACGTGACCAGTGGCGGCGGGGTTCTGCTCGTCACCGATATCGACGCACTACTGCCCGAACCGGCCGAGCCGGTGGCCACCATGATCCTCAGTGAGCTGCGCAAGGCCGTCGCCGCGCCGGGTGTCGCGCTGGTCGCCACATCCCAGGCACCAGATTCCGTGGATCCCCGGCTGCGGTCGCCTGAGCTGTGCGACCGCGAACTGGGCCTGAGCCTGCCCGATGGCGCCACCCGCAAGGCACTGTTGGAGGTGTTACTGCGTGACGTCCCGGCAGGCGAACTGACGTTGGATGAGATCGCCGACCGCACACCCGGATTCGTTCGGGCCGATCTTGCCGCTTTGGTTCGGGAGGCAGCCTTGCGTGCCGCCGCCCGGGCCAGCGACGACGGTAAACCCCCGGCGCTGACCCAGGACGACCTCACCGGCGCGCTAAGCGTGATCAGGCCGCTGTCGCGGTCCAATACCGAAGAGATTGCCGTCGGCTCGGTGACACTCGATGACGTCGGCGATATGGTCCACACCAAACAGGCGCTCACCGAAGCCGTACTGTGGCCGCTCCAGCACCCCGATACCTTCGCCCGGCTCGGTGTCGACCCGCCCCGGGGTGTACTGCTCTATGGCCCACCCGGCTGCGGCAAGACATTCGTGGTGCGCGCGCTCGCCAGTTCTGGCCGACTGAGTGTGCACGCCGTCAAAGGCGCGGAACTGATGGACAAATGGGTGGGCTCCTCGGAGAAGGCGGTTCGCGAATTGTTCCGCCGGGCAAGGGATTCGGCGCCATCGCTGATATTCCTCGACGAGGTGGACGCTCTCGCGCCGCGGCGCGGACAGAGCTTCGACTCCGGCGTCACCGACCGGGTGGTGGCCGCGCTGCTGACCGAATTGGACGGCGTGGAACCGCTGCGCGATGTGGTGGTGCTCGGCGCCACCAACCGACCGGATCTGATCGACCCGGCCCTGCTGCGCCCGGGCCGGATGGAACGATTGGTGTTCGTCGAACCCCCGGACGCTGACGCCCGTCGCGACATCCTCAAGTCGGCCGCCAAATCAGTGCCGCTGAGCAAGGAAGTGGACCTCGGCGCACTGGCCGCCGACCTGGACGGCTACAGCGCGGCGGACTGTGTGGCACTGCTTCGAGAGGCCGCGCTGACCGCGATGCGCCGCTCTATCGACGCCGCGGACGTTACCGCCGCCGACGTCGCCACCGCGCGCGAAAACGTCCGGCCGTCACTGGATCCGGTCCAGGTCGAATCGTTGCGGGCATTCGCCTCCGAACACTGACGGCCCATTTTCTCACTCGCCGGACAGCTGGAATTCGACCATCGCGGTAACGGTTTCGATCGCATCGGTCAGCACATCGACGCGTTCGGCCAGAGTGGGTGCGGCCAGTACCGCGTACCGGTCCGCCTGACCCATCGGGACGCTGGATGCCAACGCGTAGACGTGGCGCGACGGATCGTCGGCGGTCGCCGCATCGACGGCCAACGCATCCGGTCGCAGCCGGCCACCCCTGGCCTCAATGACCTTTCCGAACAAGCCGAGGATGCCGTCCACCACCTCCCCGATCCGCTCCGGGCCGACCGGTGGTCCGGGCTCGTCGGGCCACTCCTCTACGACGGCGCGTGGGTACGGATCGTCGGGCAGCCATTCCGTCACCCGGAACCGCTCTCTGATCGAGGCCAGTAGTTGATACTGGCCCTCGCCGAGATCGACGCACTCGACGATATGCGCCAGAGTGCCTACCGCACTGCGGGTTTCGCCGCCGCCGACCTCACGGCCCTGGCTGATCAACACGACACCGAATGCCGGGTCATCGGCCGCCAGACAGTCCTGCACCAGCCTTGAGTAGCGCGGTTCGAAAATCATCAGCGGTAATGTCTCACCGGGCAGCAACGCCGACTGCAGCGGAAACATGGCAGTCACGGCGCTACCTGATGCCGCCGGTCACGACATCTTTTACCGGCGCACTCGGGGAGGCGAAAGTGCACAGCGCAGCGGCCACCCCGGTCCACAGGTCCGGGTTGGTGGCAACCAGTTTGTTGCCGGCCGCACCGATTGCGTTGATCACATCACGGCGGGCCGCGGGAGTCAGGTCCGCGTAGTCCCGGCACGTGGTGGCCAGCAGTGGCGGACCGGGAGCGGCCACCGGGGTGCCGGAGATATCCCTGCTGCAACTCACGACGCCCAGTGCTACCGGAACCGCCAGCAGCGTCACCGTCGCGCGTCGGTACCACCTCATTGGCATCTGCCCCGATCCCTAGTGCTGGTATCCAATTCGCCGGCCAGCGCGTCAACCACGGCGCGGAGGTCTCCATCATGGACCTCGGCGACCCGGCGTTGCCGTTGATAGGACCCGCCGTCGCGCGGGATATCGGCGACCGCGGCCAACTCGTCGGCGCAATGCAGCGATGTCGCCACCGGCGCGAGGCGGGTCAGCAGATCGTCGAGATCCTCGGTCACCAGCCGCTCGTTGCTGTCAGCGTCAAGGATGATGATCGCATCGAGTCCGTAGCGGGCAGCCCGCCATTTGTTCTCCTGCACGTGCCACGGCGGCATCACCGGCAGTTGTTCGCCGGCGTCGAGGCGTCGGTCCAGATCCACGATCAGGCAATGGGTCAGCGCCACCAGCGATGCGAGTTCCCGAAGGTTGGAGATACCGTCGAAGACTCTGACCTCGATTGTTCCCAGCTGTGGCGATGGCCTTATGTCCCAACGGATTTCGTTGACGTGATCGATGATTCCGGTCTTCTTCTGGTCATGCACGAAGCTCTCAAACTCGCGCCACGACCGAAATTGAAACGGCAGTCCGGCCGTCGGCAACTGCTGGAACATCATCGCCCGGTTACTGGCATAGCCGGTGTCCTCACCGGACCAGAACGGTGAGGAGGCCGACAGAGCGAGCAGGTGCGGGTACTGATTGAGCAGCGATGAGATGATCGGCATGACCTTGTGCGCAGAGGAGACGCCGACATGCACATGCACTCCCCAGATCAACATCTGGCGGCCCCACCACTGCGTTCTGTGGATCAACTCGGCGTACCGCGCACCTTCGCTCAGTTTCTGCTCGGACCACTGAGCGAACGGGTGGGTGCCGGCACAGAACAGTTCCATTCCGCGGCCTTCGACAACCGCACGTGTCGGGATCAGGGTTGAGCGTAGGTCGTCCATCGCCTCGGCGACGGTGTCGCAGACTCCCGTGACGACCTCGATGGTGTTGCGCAGCAATTCTTTATGCACACACGGATTCTCACCCACGTCGGCGATTACCTCGGCGGCCTTGTTGCTGAGGTCACGACTGGCGACGTCGACGAGGGCGAACTCCCATTCGACACCGAGTGTTGGTCGCGGCGAACCCGCGAAGTCGATCCTAACCGGCGCTGATGACACCGCAGGCGACCCGCTTACCGCCGTCGCCGGTAGCCAGCGTCGCCTCATCCGGTCCGGGTGCACCGCCGGCGATCTGTTGGTACCGATCAGCCGGGATGTTGGCGAAGTTATCGGAGTTCGCGTGAATGATGATTGCCGTTCCGGCACCGTCCAGCAGATCAGCCATATCGAAGGCATTGGTGGTGGTGACAAGAATCGCGCTGCCGTCGCCGCGAACCTGCAGGGAACTCAAATCACCGGCGTGGTTGGGGTGGGCATCCACGCCACCGCCCTGAAAGTGCCCTCCCGCGGACAGGAAATCACCGGGTGCGCCGCCGGTGGGTGCCACCGAATTGGCCTCGCACTTGCCGACGGTATGGATGTGCAGACCGTGCGCGCCCGGGGCAAGCAGGCCCGGTGCCGTGGTCTGGATGGTGACGGTGGCGAACGCGTCCCGATCCCTGAACTCAATAGTGGCCGCGGCGACCTGGGTGCCGTCGGCGGCATTGATTTGCGCGGTCAGGGTGTTGGTAGGACTGGCGGCCGCGGGCATGCCGCCATGGCCCATGGCGCCCATATCGCCGTGGCCCATCTCCATCCCGCCGTGGCCCATCTCCGCACCGGCCGGGGCGGGTGCTCCCGTCCAGATCGGCGGCGTGGTGCCGGGCTGCGTCGCGGTGGGCTCATAGGGCGAACAGCCGCTTAAAAAAGCGACGGGAACAACGAACAACACGGCGACGGCGGGCTTCAGCGAACCGAGGAGCGTGGGCATGGCAGAAAGCCTAACCCGTCACCAACACGATCACGCCGGGTGGATCCTCGGAAATTTCGGGTATCCGCGGTTGTACCGCCGCCTCGAGAATCTTGCCAACGGATTCGGCTGCCGCCTGCTCACCTTCGGCGGTTCCGAAAAAGACCGTCGTGGCAGGCAACTCCGCCACCGTGGAGGTCGCCGTGGCGGTGACGTTCCAGCCCGCCTCCTTGAGTCGGTCGGAGACCCGGACGGCCGCCGCCTCATCGTCGGTGATGCTGTAGACACGGACGTCCGACTTGGGCACCGCGGGTGTGGTGCTACTGGTGGCCACCGATCGCGGCGGGTCGGCGGCGCCGTCACCATCGGAGGTCATCGCCTGGAACCCGACCAGCATGAAGATCAGACCGAGGAACAGCAGCACCATCACCATGGCACGCAGGGGAAGCCCCGCGGAGTCGGGGACGCGCTCGTTCACCGGGCTCACTGTAACCGGGGCCCGGTCAGGGGAACTCGAAGCCCAGTCGGCGCGCAGCCCTGGCTTTCTGCCGGCTGGCCCGCAGCCGCCTAAGCCGCTTGACGAGCATCGGGTCGGCGGCCAGCGCCTCGGGCCGATCAACCAGTGTGTTGAGCACCTGGTAGTAGCGAGTGGCCGACATCGAGAAAAGATCCTTGATGGCATCTTCTTTCGCTCCGGCGTACTTCCACCACTGCCGCTCGAAGGCCAAGATGTCGTACTCCCGGCGGGTCAGCCCCTCGGGCAGTTCGGCGTCGCCGTCAGACCGCTCAGCCCGTGCCATGGCGCCGTCCATGAGATCGACCGGCCCTTCCCGAAGATTTGATACTGACATCGCTGTAGTTCGGTCGTCATTCAATCACGCCTGAGTTGACCTGCCCGGCATCGAACCCCGCGCGTCGGCTCACTTTAAGCTAACCGATCATGGCAGTCCGTCGCGTTGTGATCCTCGGCGATCCCGTCCTGCACGTCCCGACCGCGCCGGTGCCGGTCGGGCCCGACGGTTCGCTTCCGGCAGATCTGAGCGATCTGATCACCGACATGTACGACACCATGGCCGCCGCCAACGGAGTCGGTCTGGCCGCCAACCAGATCGGCGTCGGATTGCGGCTTTTCGTCTACGACTGTGCCGAGGAACGTGGTAACGCGAACTACCGCCGCGGCGCGGTGATCAACCCGGTGCTGGAGACCTCGGAGATCCCCGAGACGATGCCCGATCCGGAAACCGATGACGAAGGTTGCCTATCGGTACCGGGTGAGTCATTCCCGTGCGGGCGCGCGACGTGGGCCCGGGTCACCGGACTCGACGCCGACGGCAACCCGGTCAGCCTGGAGGGCACCGGCCTGTTCGCCCGGATGTTGCAGCACGAGACCGGACATCTCGACGGACTCCTCTACGTCGACACGCTGATCGGCCGGCACGCCCGCTCAGCCAAGCGGGCGGTCAAGTCCAACGGATGGGGTGTCCCGGGGCTGTCCTGGTTGCCCGGTTCCGAACCCGATCCCTTCGGGCACTGATGCCGAACTGGCCGTCGCGGGGCAGTCGGGTCAGCGTCCGGTACCGCGACACCGCCGGTGGCCAGACCGACGTCATCGGCTACCTCTCGGCAGTGCGACCGTTGATCGACGTTCGCACGAAATCGGCGGGGACGGTGTCGATCTCACCGGGTGATGTACTGGCCGTGCGCGAACTGAGCCACATCCCGGTTCGTACGTCGGAGATCCGCTCGCTCGAGCACGCCGCGGCGCTGGCCTGGCCGGGGATTGAACAGCACTGGCATCGGGGCTGGCTGTTACGAGCCGGTGGCGGCCACACCAGTCGAGCGAATTCCGCTGTACCACTCGACTTCTCGTCATCGATAGCCGATCTTGAGGGCGTCGTCTCCTGGTACGACGAGCGTGGCCTGAACCCGTGGCTTGCGCTGCCGGATCGACTGCTGGCGGTGCGAACCGACGGCGTCAAGCGGTCCAGGGTGATGGTGCGCGATCTGGACGGGGTCGGCCCCGAGGTGGCCGCCAGCCTGCACGACCGGCCGGATGCGGCCTGGCTGGCCTGCCATCCGCGTGCCGTTCCGGTGCAGGTGCTGACGGCGGTCGTCGACGGGGAGGTGGTGTTCGCCTCGGTCGCCGGTGTGGCCGTGGGCCGTGGCGCGATCACCGTGGCCCCCGACGGCACGGTCTGGCTGGGCATCTCGGCGGTCCACGTCGCCGATGCGCACCGGCGTGCCGGCCATGGCCGCGCGGTGTGCGGGGCATTGCAGGAGTGGGGACTCCGTCGCGGTGCGCAGCGCGTCTACGTTCAGGTTCTCGATGACAACACGGCGGGCATCGAGCTGTACGCCTCGCTCGGTTATGGGTTGCACCACCACCTTCGCTATGTGGACGCGCGCCGGTTGTTGCGCACTAGCCTGTAGCCATGGTCGGCCGGAGCCTGCGGGTAGCCACGTGGAATGTGAACTCGATTCGGACCCGGGTGGACCGGGTGGTCGACTGGATGGTGCGTGCCGAGGTGGACGTTCTGGCGATGCAGGAAACCAAATGCGCCGACGACAAGTTCCCGACGATGCCGTTCGTGGCAGCCGGATACGAAGTGGCGCACTGCGGCCACGACCAGTGGAACGGGGTGGCAATCGCCTCCAGGGTCGGACTCGACAACGTGACGACTGCATTCGACGGCCAGCCGGCCTGGGGTAAGGACGGCGCGGTGGCCAGGGCCGAGGCGCGCGCGCTGGGAGCGACCTGCGCGGGTGTGCGGGTGTGGAGCCTGTACGTCCCCAACGGCAGGAGTGTCGACGATCCGCACTACCGCTATAAGTTGGATTGGCTTGCTGCACTGCGAGATTGCGCCGAGTCATGGATAGCGCGCGAACCGGAGGCACAGATCGCGCTGGTGGGAGATTGGAATATCGCGCCCACCGATGAGGACGTCTGGAATATGGATGTCTTTCGGGGCAGCACGCATGTCACCGAGCCGGAACGGGCCGTGTTCGCCGCGATCGAGGCCACCTTCGCCGACGTGGTCCGGCCGTTCACTCCCGGCCCCGGGGTCTACACCTACTGGGACTACACCCAATTGAGGTTCCCCAAACGCGAGGGCATGCGGATCGACTTCATCCTGGCGTCACCGGCGTTGGCACACCGGGTGACCAACGCCGAAATCGTCCGCGACGAACGCAAGACCGGCAAGGACCGGATCGGGTCGCCCAGCGACCATGCGCCGGTCTTTGTCGACCTAAACCCGTCGAGTTAAACCCTGACTAACATTTTGCCGATATTGGCTCCGGTGAAGAGGCCGTTGAGCGCCTCGACACAGGAGTCCAAGCCCTCGAAGATCGTCTCCCGATGCCGCAGAGAGCCGTCGTTCTCCCAGCGGCGCAGTTGCCCGTAGGCCTCGTCGAAACGACCCCACTCCTGCAGTGCGTTGAACCCCTGCATGGAAGCGGTCTTGGCGAGCAGGTTGACGTAGTTGGCCGGCCCGGGGTGCTCACCGGTCAGATAACTGGAAATCACCCCGCACAGCACCACCCTGGCCCCGGGTGCCAATCGGCCGAGCACGGCGTTGAGAATGGGACCGCCGACGTTGTCGAAATAGACACTGACACCCTTGGGGCAATGCTGTTTGAGCGCGGCCGGCATATCGTCGCTCTTGTAGTCGATGCACGCGTCAAACCCGAAGTCCTCCACAACAACTCGGCACTTCTGCGGCCCGCCGGCGATGCCGATCACCCGGGCCCCGGCGATCTTGGCGATCTGCCCGGCGATCGATCCGGTGGCACCGGCGGCCGCGGAGACCACCACCGTCTCGCCGGGTTGTGGCCGACCGATATCGGTCATGCCGAAATAGGCGGTGGTGCCACTTGATCCGTACACCGACATGATCGCGACCTGATCGGTCTCACCGGGAATGACGGTGCTGAACACGTCATCGCGAATGATCGAATACTCCTGGAATCCGGTGAGTGTGGTGACGATATCGCCGACCTGGTATGCAGGACAGCGTGATTCGACCACCTCGCCGATTCCGGCCGACCGGATCACCTCGCCCAGTGCGACCGGTGGCAGATAGCCCGGCTGATCGTTGAGCCAGGTTCGCGCTGCGGCGTCGAGGCCGATGTAGGTGGTGCGCAGTAGTGCTTCGCCGTCAGCGGGCACCGGGGCGGCCGTGGTGACAGCCTCGGCATCCTCCGGACCAAGCAGACCACTCGGGCGGCGGCGCAGCAGGATCTGACGGTTGGTCAAGGGCACACCAGGAAGTTACCCGAGAGTCTGGGCACTACCCCGGAGATTGCGAGTAGCGGCCCGGGTTGAACAGCGAAGCGATTGCGCCGATCAGCATCATCGCGGCCGCGGCTCCGAACACGACCACAAGACCGGTGTGGAACGGCTCGGAGATCAGTTGCGGGAAGAACGCCTGACCCGTCAAGACCTCGGCGTTGACTCCGGGCAGGGCCAGCCCGTTGGAGGGCGCCAGCAGTTCGGCCATCGGGTTATAGCCGAGGAAGGCGGCGAACAGACTTCCGACCGGCGGGGTATCGGCCACCTGGTGAGCCAGTGCCGCCGGAATGCCCTGCTGCTGCAGTCCACGGCTCATCGCATCGGGTAGGGAGTGCGCGAGTCCGGCGATCATGAGCGAGAAGAAGATCCCGATCGACAGTGATGCACCGGCATTGAAGAAGGTGGCGCGCACACCGGAGGCAGCTCCACGCTGGGCGGCCGGGACGCTACTCATGATCGCCGCGGTATTAGGCGCGGTGAAGATTCCGCCGCCGAGTCCGTTGAGGAAGATCAACCCCGCGAAGAGTAGATAGCTAAAATTAACCGGGATCATCACCAGGGCGACAAAAGAGAAGGCCGCCAACAGCATTCCGCCCACGGTGAACGGACGGGCGCCGTACCGGTCGGCAAGCGAGCCGGCCAACGGTCCGGCAATCAGATAGCCGGCAGTCATCGGCAGCATGTATATGCCCGCCCACAGCGGTGTGGACTCGAAGCTGTAGCCGTGCAACGGCAACCAGATGCCCTGCAGCCAGATGATGAGCATGAACTGCAAACCACCCCGGCCCACCGAGGCCATCAGACCGGCGAGGTTTCCCATCCCGAACGCCGCCGAGGAGAACAGTCGGACGTCGACCATCGGCTGGTCCACCCGACGCTCGATGACATAGAACGCCACGAGCAACAGCACACCGGCACCGATCGCCCCGAGTACGACGGGGTTGGTCCAGCCGGTGCTGTGGTCGCCGTAGGGCTGGATACCGGAGGTGATCCCGACCAGCAGTACCGTCAGACCCACGCCGAAGGTGATCGTGCCCGCCCAGTCGATCCGACCGGGTGTCCGCACCCCGACCTCGCGCAGCGAGCGCATGCTCCAGATGGTGCCGATGATTCCCAGCGGCACCCCAACCCAGAAGATGGCCTGCCAGTTGATCTCGGCCAGCACCCCGCCGATGAGCAGTCCGAGGAACGAACCGGCGACGGCGGCGACCATGTTGACGCCCAGTGCCATGCCGCGCTGGGTGGCCGGGAAGGCGTCGGTGAGCACGGCGGAGGCGGTGGCCATCAGCATCGCACCCCCGACGCCCTGCACCACGCGCCATGCGATCAGCCAGATCGCACCGGCGTCGAGTCCGAACGGGTCGAAGGACAACGCGACCGCGGCGAGCGTGAACACGACGAACCCGAGGTTGTACAACCGGACCCGGCCGTACATGTCACCGAGGCGACCGAAGGGAACCACCAGGACCGCGGTCACCACCAGATAGCCCATCAGCATCCAGAGCAGGTAACCGACGTTCGCCGGATGCAACGGGTTGAGGCCGATGCCGCGGAAGATGGCCGGCAGCGAGATCAGCACGATCGAGGCGTTGATGGTCGCCAGCAGGGTGCCCAGAGTCGTGTTGGACAGCACCACCCACTTGTAGCGGGGGTGCTCGTCGGAGGCCTCGGCAGCCGACATCCGCTGAAGTTGCGTCATCATCATCTCGTCGTCGCGGTGAACCCCTAACGACAAAAGCATATATTAGCTATGTAAATCGTTGGACGAGAGGAGTGCATCGTGAATTTCCTGCCGTTGCCGCAGGCGGGCCAGACCCCGGTACGGGTGCTCACCATCGCCGGGTCGGACTCCGGTGGCGGTGCCGGCCTGCAGGCCGATCTGCGCACCTTCGCCCTCTTGGGCGTGCACTCACTGGTCGCCGTCACCGCGGTGACGGTGCAGAACTCGTTGGGCGTCAACGGTTTCCATGAGATCCCCACCGATATCGTGGCCGGCCAGATCGAGGCGGTTGCGACCGATATCGGCATCCAGGCGGCCAAAACCGGAATGCTGGCATCCTCGGAGATCATCGAGGCCGTCGCAGACAGTTGGCGCGGCCTGGGACTGGCCGGCACGGTGCCCTTCGTCGTCGATCCGGTTTGCGCCTCGATGCACGGGGACCCGCTCCTGCATCCGTCGGCGCTGGAAACTCTGCGCACCCGGTTGTTCCCGCTGGCCAGTCTGGTCACACCCAACCTGGACGAGGTTCGACTGCTGGTGGGCATCGACGTCGTCGACGACGCGACCCAACGTGACGCCGCCCGGGCCCTGCACGACCTCGGCCCGGCCTGGGCGCTGGTCAAGGGTGGCCACCTTCGTACCGCGTCGCACAGCACCGATCTGCTGTACGACGGCAGGGACTTTCACACCTTCGACGCGCCACGGGTGGACACCCGCCATGACCATGGCGCCGGCGACACCCTCGGTGCGGCTACCGCGTGCGCACTGGCGCACGGCTATTCGATGCCCGATGCGGTTGCGTTCGGCAAGGCCTGGGTGACCGAGTGCCTGCGCGCGGCCTACCAGATCGGACAGGGGCTGGGACCGGTCTCCGCGCTGTTCCGGCTGCAGGTGTGAACGATCACCTCGACGCGATGGCGGGCGTCGCGCACGCACCGGCGAACAGACCCGTCGGGGTGGTGGTGCTCACCCACGGCGCCGGCGGCAGCCGGGAGTCGCCACTGCTGATCGCGATCTGCGAGCAGTGGGCCGCGCGTGGCTGGCTGGCGATCCGGTACAACCTGCCCTACCGCCGACGTCGGGCCACCGGGCCGCCGTCCGGTTCTGCCGCCGCCGACCAGGCGGGCATCGTCGCGGCGATTACGTTGGCGTGCAGCATCATCGACTCGTTCGGCGGTGGGCCGGTGATCGCGGGCGGACATTCCTACGGCGGACGACTGACATCCATGGCGGTGGCGGAAGCGGACGGCCAGCACGACATCACTACGCTCACACTGTTCTCCTATCCGCTGCATCCGCCGGGCAAGCCGGATCGATTGCGCACCGAGCACTTCGGTGCGATCACGGTGCCCACGGTGTTCACCCACGGCACCGCCGACCCGTTCGGCAGCATCGCCGAACTGCGCGGCGCAGCCCGGCTCATCACGGCCCCAACGGAGATCGTCGAGATCACCGGTGCCCGACATGACCTCGCATCGAAGACACTCGATGTGCCCGCACTCGCCGTCGATGCGGCGCTGCGCCGCGGCGGTCTCGGCGACGGCGGGTCGGGTACCGTCGAAATATGACCGCGCAACTGTTCGACGTGATCGTCGTCGGAGCCGGCTTCGGGGGTATCGGTGCGGCGATCCAGCTCAAGCGGCTGGGCTTCGAGAACTTCGTGCTCCTGGACCGCGAGGACGATCTCGGCGGCACCTGGTACGTCAACCACTATCCGGGCCTGACCGTGGATGTCCCGACCACCACCTACTCCTACTTCTTCGAGCCCAACCCCAACTGGTCGCGGGTGTACTCCACGGGTGCGGAGATCAAGCAATACGCCGACGACGTCGCCAACAAGTACGGCATCCGGCGTCACATCCGGTTCAACACATCTGTCGAAGGCGCACGATGGGACGCCGAGGCCGACCTCTGGCGGGTGGCGTTATCCGACGGCCAGACCCTGAGTACGCGGTACCTGATCACCGCGACCGGTTTCCTGTCCCAGCCGCACACCCCGGAGATTGCCGGCATCGGTGACTTCGACGGCACGGTGATCCACACCGCCGACTGGGATGACGACTTCGACCCCGCGGGCCGACGAATCGGCATCATCGGCACCGGCGCGACGGCTGTGCAGTTGATCCCGGAACTGGCCAGGCGGGCCGGTGAACTCACGGTGTATCAGCGCACACCGATCTGGGTGGTACCCAAGGTCGACATCCGTATCCCGCCGGCGGCCAAGCGATTGTTCGCCCGCGTGCCGATTACCCAGCGTGCGGTGCGCGCCGTCACCGACGCGATCTACGAGTTCTTCATCTACGTGGGGTTGCACCACCGTCAGGCGCTGTTCCGCCGGCTGAATATCGGGGCGGCCGATCTGGCCAAGGTCCTGCGGAGAATCTCCATCCGGGACCCCGAGTTGCGCGCCAAACTGACTCCGGATTACGACCTGGGTTGTAAGCGGCCGACATTCTCCAACACCTACTACCGCACGTTCACCAAGCCCCATGTGCACCTGCAGACCAGCGGGATCGAGCGGATCGAGTCAGACGGCATCGTGGCCGTCGACGGCACCAAGACGCACATCGACACCCTGGTACTGGCGACCGGATATGACCTGTGGGAGGCCAACTTCCCGGCCATCGAGATCGTCGGCCGAGACGGACGCAATCTCGGCAAGTGGTGGCGGGAGAACAGGTTTCAGGCCTACCAGGGCGTCTCAGTCCCGTACTTCCCCAACTATCTCAGCCTGGCCAGTCCGTACGCGTTTCTGGGGTTGAACTTCTTCAACTCGATGGAATACCAGATGCGGCATATGGACCGGTTGTTCAGCGAGGTCAAGCGGCGCGGGGCGCACACGTTCGAGGTCACCGAAGAGGCCAACACCGCGTTCCTCGACGAGATGACCGAGAATATCGGTAGCTCAGTATTCGCCGTGGGTAACTGCGCAACGTCGCGGTCCTATTATTTCAATCCGCACGGCGAGGCCACTCTGCTGCGCCCGATGACGACGCGCGCCGCCATCCAGGCGGCTGAGGAATTTCCCCTGACCGACTACAGCATCACCTAGACCGAACCACTAACGCGAAGGAGTTCGCCCATGGCAGCACGCATCGGGATTGTGGGGGCGGTAATGGCCGCCGTCGGACTGTCCCATTTCGCACGGCCGCAGGCCTACGAGTCGATCACCTCGGCGGCGTTCAGTGACAACATCCGCCGGCACACCTACATCGACGGCGGAATCGAGACCGCAATCGGTGCCGGTCTGATCGCGCCCAAGACCCGGAAGCTGGCCCTGGCCGGGCTGGTCGGCTACGCCATCTACCTGGGGGCCAACGTGGCCCGCAACCGCCGCTGAACCACCCCGAACTGGCGCGCCGCCTCGGCGTGGCCGACGCCGTCATCATCGGACTCGGGTCGATGATCGGGGCCGGGGTGTTCGTGGTGTTCGCCCCTGCGGCGGCGGCCGCGGGTTCGGCACTGTTGATCTCCCTGGCGGTGGCCGCCGCGGTCGCGTACTGCAACGCGACGTCCTCGGCACGACTGGCCGCCCGCTACCCGCAGTCCGGCGGCACCTACGTCTACGGCCGCGAACGCCTCGGCGAGTTCTGGGGCTATCTGGCCGGCTGGAGTTTCGTCGTCGGCAAGACGGCATCGTGCGCCGCGATGGCGCTGACCGTCGGGCTGTATCTCTGGCCCGCCCACGCCCACGGTGTCGCCGTCGCGGCGGTGGTGGCGCTCACCGCGGTCAACTACCGGGGAATCCAGAAGTCCGCGTTCCTCACCCGACTGATCGTCGCCGGCGTCCTCGCGATACTGGCCGGCGTGGTCGCGACGGTCGCCGTCTCCGGCCATGCCGATCGGATCACCCTGACCGGCGGCAGCGTGAGCGGTGTGCTGCAGGCGGCCGGATTGCTGTTCTTCGCCTTCGCCGGATACGCGCGTATCGCCACCCTGGGCGAAGAGGTGCGCGATCCGGCCCGCACCATCCCGAGGGCCATCCCGATCGCGCTGGGCATCACGCTGGCGGTGTACGCGACCATTGCGGTGACGTTGCTGGCCATCCTTGGTCCCGCGCAATTAGCCACTGCCACAGCACCATTGGCTGATGCGGTCCGCGCCGCCGGAGCGGGCGGGTTAGAGCCCGCGGTGCGCGCCGGCGCAGTCCTTGCGGCACTCGGATCCCTATTGTCGCTGATCCTCGGAGTGTCGAGGACGACGTTGGCGATGGCCCGCGACGCACACCTGCCGACCGCGTTGGCGGCGGTACATCCGAGGTTCGGTGTTCCGCACCGGGCTGAGATGGCGGTGGGCGTCGTCGTCGCGGTGGTGGCGGCGGTGGCCGACGTCCGCTCAGCAATCGGCTTCTCGTCGTTCGCCGTGCTGGTGTATTACGGGATCGCCAACGCCTCGGCCGCAACCCTCGGCCGCCGTGTGGTGCCGGCAGTGGGTCTCGCCGGATGCCTGCTGCTGGCGATCTTTCTGCCAGTCGCGTCGGTGCTGTCCGGCACCGCGGTGCTGGCCTCAGGCGCGGCGATCTATGCGGTGCGCCGACTGCGGTAGGCCTGCACCGCGGTGGGCAGGGTCGGGAAGATGTGGTCCTCGCCGATGGTGTCGAGAAGTCCCGCGGCATCGAGGGCAACGCGCAGATGCCAGGTGACACGCGCCATCGCGAAGACGATCCCGCGCCGGGTGAGATCCCGGCGCAGTTGGTCGACGGCATCGAGTGCGGTGAGGTCCACTTCGACATTGGCCTCGGCGTTGAGCACGAACCACCGCACGGGATCCGGATTCGCGTCAACCGCCGCCATCGCACGCGTGCGGAAATCCTCGGCGTTGGCGAAGAACAGTGGCGCGTCGTAGCGGTAGACCAGCAGCCCGGGTTCCAGTTGAGCTTGCGGATAGTCCGCTATGTCGTGCATGCCCGCAACCCCCGGCACGAAGCCCAGCACGCTGTCGTGTGGGCGGGCGACGCGGCGCAGCAGATCCAGAATCGACAACCCCACCGCGGCGAGCACGCCATACAGAACGCCGAATATCAACACCGCGCATGCCGTGAGTAGTGCGAGGATCAACTCGCTGCGCCGGAACTTCGCCAGCCGCCGGAAGGCCGCGATGTCGATGAGCCGCACCGCCGCGTACACCACCATCGCGCCCAGTGCGGCCGTCGGGAAGGTGGCCAGCAGTCCGTGGGCGAAGAGCATGACGGCCAGCAGCAGACTCAGCGCCACCAGGGAGTACATCTGGGTGCGGGCACCCGCCAATTCGCCGAGCGCGGTGCGGCTCGCACTGCTGCTGACCGGAAAGCCATGGCACACAGCGGATCCCATGTTGCACAGGCCGAGTGCCCGCAATTCGGCGTTGGCGTCGATGGTCTCGCCCTTTCGGGCGGCGAACACCCGGGCGTTGAGCACGCTGTCGGAGAATGCGACGAGTGCCACGCCGCCGGATGCCGCAGCCAGAGTCGCGAGATCAGACAGCGGCACGCTGCTGAGTCCGACCGGGGGCAAGCCCTCCGGCACGGCGCCGATGACCCCGATGCCATGCCGGTCCAGTGAGAACACGGCCACCGCCGCGGATGCGAGCGCTACCGCGATGAACGGCCCGGGTGCGCGCGGCACGATCCGTGCCAGTACGAGTAGCGCAGCAAGCACCGCGGCTGACAGCGCCAGGGTGGGCCAGTGCACGTTCGGCAGGGCGTGGGCCAACGAGCGCACCTCTGCGATGAAGCCGTCGCCGGTGACGGTCGTGCCGGTCAACCTACCCAGCTGTCCCGCGACCATGATCAGCGCGACGCCGGCCATATAACCGATCAGAACCGGCCGGGACAGCAGATCGGCGATGAATCCGAGCCGCAACAACCCGGCGGCGACACAGAGCACC
This sequence comes from Mycobacteriaceae bacterium, assembly GCA_037138275.1. Classification (GTDB taxonomy): domain Bacteria; phylum Actinomycetota; class Actinomycetes; order Mycobacteriales; family Mycobacteriaceae; genus Mycobacterium. The sequence continues at coordinate 59,884 of JBAXIR010000001.1, forward strand.
CCGACCAGGCCGGCCAGTGCCGCGGCCAACATCGCGTAACGGCCGCTGTCCCCGGCAGCCAGTGGCGCCAGTGCGCTCGCCGTCATCAACGCGGTGGAGGACTCCGGGCCGGCCGATAGATAACGCGACGATCCCAACACGGCATAGATCAGCAGGGGCAGTAGCGACGCCCACAACCCAGCGACCGGCGCCAGCCCCGCCAGCGTGGCGTAGGCCATCCCCTGCGGAACCAGGTAGGCCGCAACGGTCAGGCCGGCCATCACATCCCCGCGCAGCCAGGACCGCCGGTAGCCGCGAAACTGGGCCAGCCCGGGTGCGGCCGCGGCCCAGCCCGGGCGCAGGTTCACGGCTCGGTGATGACGTGGCGGGTGCGGTCGGCGCGCGTGGGCATTCCGTTTCGGCCGGCGAGATCCTGGGCGTACACGCCGACGACGTAGGCGACGCCGCCGCCGTTGATACCCAACGCGGTCTCGTCAACGTGGTCGAGGGTGTCGGTGGCCCGGTGGTAGTTCGGGTCGAACGGCGCGTCAGCCTCCCCGCCCCACAGTTGGGCCTGCTCGGCGGTCATCTTCTCCTCGGCGCCGCTGAACAATCCCCCGGACGGGATACCGGCCATGGTGAAACCGTCGTAGTCCGAACGGCCGTCGAAGGAGGTGTCCTGCGCGGTCTTGCCGACTGACGTCAGATACGCGACCAGGGTCCGTTCGATCCCGGGCGATCCCTCCGGCACCCGGGGCGGGCCCTGCCCGGCCTCAAGTGCGGTCGACTGGTCGCCGTCGTAGGTGAAGTATCCCGGATTCGGTGAACCGATCATGTCGAAATTCAGATAGAGCGCAATGTCTTTGAGCTGATCGACATTGAGCGATTCGATGTACTTCTTCGAACCGACGATGCCGAGTTCCTCGGCACCCCAGAAGCCGAATCGGACAGCGTGCTTCACGTTCGGCGCGCTGCCGAGTTGCACGGCCGTCTCCAACACCGCCGCCACCCCGGAGCCGTTGTCGTTGATGCCCGGGCCGGCCGCGACGCTGTCGAGATGGGCGCCCACCATCACCACGTCCCCGGTGGCGCCGGTCCTGGTCTGGGCTATCACATTGCGGGCAGTGATCGTCTTGGTATCGGCGACAAGTTTGACGGTGGTCAGCCCCGGTTGCGCCCGTAGCCGGGCGCCGTCGGCCTTGCTCACACTGATCACCGGGATCGTCGCGTCGCTGTTATCGCCGAGGGTGCCGCCCATCTTCTCCTCGTCGACGTTATTGGCGACGACCATCGCGACGGCTCCGAGTCTGGCTGCGATACCAAGTTTCTCGACGAACGGGCAGCTGCCGCGATCGACCAGCACCACCGAACCCTTGACCGGCAGACCGTCGTAGTCCGCGGGTGCGCAACCTGGCGTCTCGTCTGCGGGTGCGGCGACCAGGGGTCCGCTGACACCGGGGCTGCCGGCACTGTATTCCAGCGCGCGCGCGTCGATCGCGGCTCCACCCACCGTCAGTTCCGGCTTCTCGGTGGTGAAGACGCGGGTCTGAAACTCCGGGGTCTGCACGTCGAATCCCCTGTCGCGCAACACCCCCGCGACGAAATCGACGCTGGCGTCATAACCCGGGGTGCCGACCGCGCGAGTGCCGTCGTGGCCGTCGGCGATGGTCTGCAGTGTGGTGAGGTGCGCCACCATCGCATCGGTGGTCACCCGATGGCGCAGGGATTCGCCGAATTCTGCTGCCGGCGTGCCGCCCAGCACCGGTTGCGCGGTGTCGGCCGTGCGGACACAGCCGAGTGCGAGCGCCGAAACAACAGCCACCACGGCCGCCGTTGGCCATACCCGAATCACGTCACCCAGGTTAGTCGCTTGCGGCTACCCTTCAGCCGATGCGCGTGTTGAGGACTCCCGACGACCGGTTCACCGACCTGCCGGGATACCCGTTCACCCCGAATTATCGCGACGTCGACACCGCCGGGCTTCCGCCACTGCGGATGCACTACGTCGACGCGGGACCGGCCGACGGCGCGGTGGTGGTGCTGTTGCACGGCCAACCGACATGGTCGTATCTGTACCGGCACGTCATCGCGGAACTGGCCGATGCCGGACTACGGGTCATCGCCCCGGACCACATCGGTTTCGGCCGCTCCGACAAACTCACCGAGGCAACCGACTACACGTTCTCCCGCCACATCGACTGGATCAGGAGCCTGATCGCGGGTCTGGACCTGCGTGAGATCACGCTGGTGGTTCAGGATTGGGGCGGACCGATCGGGTTGAGCGTGCTGGCCCGGGACCCGGACCGGTTCGCCCGGGTGGTGGCCACCAACACCATCCTGCATACCTGCGATCCGGCGTTGGCCGGCCGGCTCACCTGGGCGCATCACGGCATCGATGAGGATCGGGTGGTGCTGCAGGAGACGTTGCTGGACTACGTGTCGTTCTATCGGCGGGCATCCGATATCACGCCGAGCATGTTCCTTGACGCCGTCGCCGGGCCACTGGACCCCGCGGTACTGGCCGGCTACGACGCGCCGTTCCCCGATCGGACCTACAAGGCCGGGCTGCGGCAACTGACCGCGCTGATACCACTGACCCGCAATGACCCGGGTGCCAAGATCGGAGCGGCGACGATGGCTGCGCTGCAGAGTTGGGAAAAGCCCTTCCTCACAGCCTATTCCGATGCCGATCCACCCACGCGGGGATGGGATGCGGTGTTTCAGGAGCACATCCCGGGCGCTCGCGGGCAGAACCATACGACCATCGTCGGCGCGGGCCACTTCGTTCAGGAGCAACAGGGCCGCCGCCTGGCGGACATCATCGCGGAGTTCGTGGGTACCTAGAGCCTGGGGCTGGAGGCCTGAGCCCAGAACCGCTTGGGGATTCGTCCGCCGTGGCGGGCCAGATGGCCCGCCGTCACCGCGGCCGCCATGGCGGCGGCCATCGTCGGCGGGTCTGCGGCGCGGGTGACCGCACTCGCCAGAAGCACTGCGTCGCAACCTAATTCCATCGCCAGTGCGGCGTCACTCGCAGTGCCGATACCGGCATCCAGAATGACCGGTACGCCGGCGGCGTCCACGATCATCTCGATACTGTGCGGGTTGGCGATACCCAGTCCGGTGCCGATCGGTGAACCCAGTGGCATCACCGCGGCGCAACCGATGTCTTCGAGTCGGCGGGCCAGCACCGGGTCGTCGTTGGTGTAGGGCAGCACCACGAAACCGTCGTCCACCAATTGCTCTGCGGCACGGACTAATTCGAGGCCGTCGGGCAGCAGGGTGCGGTCGTCGGCGATCACCTCGAGTTTCACCCAGTCGGTTTCCAGTGCCTCGCGGGCCAGTTGCGCGGTCAGCACCGCCTCGGCGGCGCTGCGGCAGCCTGCGGTGTTGGGCAACGGTGTGATCTGCAACCGGGAGAGCAGATCCAGCACCCCGGTGCCGCCCTCGGCGTCCACCCGGCGCATCGCAACCGTCGTCAACTCGGTGCCCGACGCCACCAGAGCCTCCTCGAGCACCTTCAGATTCGGCGCTCCGCCAGTGCCGAGGATCAACCGCGAGCCGAAGGTGCGGCCCGCGATCGTCAACCGCTCGGCGGCCGAGTCAGCCACCCTGGACCGCCGTGAGCACCTCAACCCGAGCGCCGGGCGGCACCGCGGCGTCCCACTCCGAACGCGGCAGCACGGCCCAGTTCACCGCGACCGCCACGCCGCGATCTGGCACACCCATACTCTCCAGCAGTGCGGCAACCGTGGTGTTCTGGTCGACCTCGAGTTCCTGATCGTTGACCGTGACGATCATGGCGCGACCCCGACCAGTAACTCGGCGACGATTCGCTCGGCCGTCCACGGCGCCAGCAGGAATCCGGACCGGCCGTGGCCGGTGGCAACCAGAGTGCGCTCATCGAGGCGGCCGACGATCGGCATGTTGTCCGGTGTCATCGGTCGCAGGCCGGCCGCGGACTCGGCCAACTCGTACTCGCCGAGTCCGGGCAGCACCGCGCAGGCGTCGTCGAGCAGTTCTCGCACACCGGCCACCGACGGCGCGGTATCGCGACCGTGTTCATACTGGGTGGCGCCGACCACCACACCGTCGTCGCGCGGCACCAGGTAGACCGCACGTCCGTGCACTCGGGCACGAATCACCCTCTGCGGCAACGGCATACAGCCGCGGCGCCACCGCAGCCGCAGTACCTCACCCTTGACCGGGCGGACCTGCAGGCCGGGCCAGAGTGTGGGCGCGTCGATCCCGTTGGCGATCACCACGGAGTTGACGCCCGCGCGGGCATCATCGAGGCACCCCACCGGTCCGGCCCACCGCACGCCGAGGATGCCGCACTGCTGTTCCAGCGCCTCGACAAGCCTGCGGTTGTCGACGGCCAGTTCGCCGACTGCCCGGAACCCGTGCCGGATGCCCTGGGCCAGAAGCGGTTCGACATCCCGCGCGGAGTTGGTCATGGTGACCGGATGGCCCTGTTCGGCCAGCCAGTGGCCGACCGTCTGCAGATCAGCGGCGTCGGCGCGGTCGACCGCGACCACCAGGGACTCCCGCGCCGTCACGACATCGGTCGGCAACCCGTCCAGGAAACCGCCCGGGCCCGTCTCATGCCACAGCCGCAACGACTCAAGACCGATGGCGAGCAACTGCTCCTCCCCCGGCCAGGCCTCACTGTGCGGGGCCAGCATGCCGCCGGCCACCCACGAGGCGCCGCGCCGGTCGTCGGAGTGCAGGCGCACCGTCAACCCGGCCAGGGCGGCGCGCCGGGCCACCGAAAGGCCGATGACGCCGCCTCCGATGACGGCCAGCGATTCACCTGACATGATCCTCGACAATTCCCTTTCGCTTCCTTCGCCGGCATGACCCGGATCAGGTTGTGACGGTCTGGGCTGTTGGCAAGCCCACTCTCAGCCCCCGCTCCCGGGACTCCCGTGTGTGCCCACAACGCTAGCCGCTACCGTCGCGGTGTGCACGAACCCCTCTCCAGGCTCAGTCACGCTCGGCTGTATTTGTGCACCGACGCCCGCCGCGAACGTGGTGATCTGGCCGAGTTCGCCGATGCCGCCCTGGCAGGCGGAGTGGACATCATTCAGTTGCGCGACAAAGGCTCGGCCGGTGAGGCACGATTCGGCGCCCTGGAGGCCCGCGGTGAGCTTGCCGCCCTGGAAGTCCTGGCTGACGCCGCCCGCCGCCATGGCGCGCTGCTGGCGGTCAACGACCGCGCCGACATCGCCCGCGCGGCCGGTGCCGACGTGCTGCACCTCGGCCAGGACGACCTGCCACTGCCGATCGCCCACGAGATCGTCGGCCCGATAGCGCTGATCGGCCGGTCCACCCACGCGATCGGGGAGGCCACCCGAGCCCTCAGCGAGGACGTCGACTACTTCTGCGTGGGCCCGTGCTGGCCGACGCCCACCAAACCGGGCCGTCCCGCACCCGGACTCGACCTCGTGCGGGAGGTGGCAGCGACCGACACGGCCAAGCCGTGGTTCGCGATCGGCGGAATCGACGAAGACCGACTCGGTGAGGTGCTCGACGCCGGTGCCCGGCGCATCGTCGTCGTCCGCGCCATCACCGAGGCGCCCGATCCGGGCGCGGCGGCCCGGCGATTGCGCGCGACGATCACAGCTGCGAGCTGAGCAGCTTCCAACTGGCCGCGAAGCCGGGGTGCAGTGGCAGGGCCGTCACCTGTTCCAGCGCAACCCAATTCAGCGCGGTGCTCTCCGGATTGAGCACCGTCGGCAGTTGTTCTGAGGTGTCGGCGACGACGGTCGTGTAGGTCCAGTGCACGCCGCCGGGGCCACGCACGTCGGCGGTGACGACGCTGAACCGGACCTGCAGGTGCTCGCGGGGAAGACCGGCCTCCTCGTGGGCCTCGCGGAGCGCGGCCTCCTCGGGCGTCTCATGACTGTCGCGGGCCCCGCCGGGCAGCCCCCAGGTGCCGCCCTGATGACTCCACGGCGCGCGGTGCTGCAGCAGCACCGCCGCGGTGCCGTTGTCCACCGGCGCGAGAAGCAAGAGTCCGGCGGCGCCGTGCCGGCCCCAGTGGCGGGTGCCCTGGTGTGACACCACCCATCCGTCGCCGTCGCCTCGCACGCGTTCAGGATAAACACGCTATCGGTGGCGGCTGCTCTTAGACTTCCATGCAGAGAGTCGGGCGCACCGGCGATGGGAGCGAGGTCCGCGCGAGGTGACCGTCGAACTGGCGCACCCGTCGAGCGAACCGTTAGCCCAGCGGACGCCGGACCAGCCCACACACCCGAGGTGGTCGTTCGCCAACACCACGCCAGGCCGGCTGCTCGCGATCGGGGCCGTCCTGGCGATGCTGGGTGTGCTCAGCGCGTTCGCCATCTCGACCACGATCACCGAACGTCAACTGCAGCTGACCAACGTCCTCGACCACACCGAGCCGATGGCGTTCGCGGCCGGTCAGCTCTACACCACGCTGTCGGTGGCCGACGCCGCCGCCGCAACCGCCATGATCTCCGGTGCCGAGCCGCGGGCCGTGCGGCAGCGCTACGAGCAGGCGATCACCGACGCGGCCGTCGCCGTCACCCGGGCATCGAGCGGGCTGACCGACCCGGCCCTGGTCGAACTTCTCGGCCGGACCAACGCGCATCTGGCGGTCTACACCGGATTGATCGAGACCGCGCGGACCAACAACCGGGTGGGCAACCCGGTCGGCTCGTCGTACCTGTCCGAGGCCTCGGCCCTGATGCAGCAGACGATCCTGCCGGACGCGCAACGTCTCTACGAGGCGACGTCGGCGCGGGTGGATGCTGAGACGACCGCGTCAGCCACGATTCCCGCGCCGGTCATCATCATCGTCGCCATCACCCTGTTGTTCGGCGCCTTTGCCCACCGCTGGCTGGCCCGGCACACCAAACGACGGGTCAACGTCGGCCTGGTGATCGGCGGGCTGGCGATCGCGATCATGATCATCTGGGTGGGCACCGCGCTGGCCATCTCCACTGCGGGCAGTCGCGCCGCGAAGAACACCGCGGCCGAGTCGCTGCGCGCGGTGACCAGCCTCGCCATTACCGCACAGCAGGCCCGGGCCGATGAGACGCTGGCGCTGATCCGACGCGGCGACGAAGACGTCCGCAAACGTTCCTACTACCAGCGGGTCGATCAGATGCGCGACGAACTTCGCGACTACCTCGGACGTACGAACACCGTCGACAAGAGCGGCCTGGCCCAGGCCGACCAGCTTCTGCAGAAGTGGCGCCAGGCCGATGAGCGGATCGACGACTACATCAGGGTGGGTAACTATCAGGCGGCGACCCAGGTGGCGTTGGGCACCGGCGACGACGATTCCACCCCGGCCTTCGACAGGCTCAATGATGCGCTGAACCAGGGAATCCAGCAGAGCCGAACGCAACTGCGCAGCGACATCTCGTCAGCCCGCCGGGTGTTGTCGGGCACGACGGTGGGTGGGGCGTTGCTGTCGATAAGCGCCGCGCTGGCGGTGGCGTTGGGCCTGTGGCCGAGGTTAAGTGAGTACCGGTGATGCAGGTCATCAGCGCGCAGAAGTTCGCAGCGATCGCCGTGACGGCGGTCACCCTGCTCAGCGGTTGCGCGCAGCCCGCCGATCCGGCGATGCCGCCCGCACCCACCCTGGCACCCCCCACCCCGGCCGGTATGGAGGACTTCACACCCGAACCACCGCGGCCGGCGGATCCGGCGGCGACAACCTGCGACCGCACCGCGAGTCTGCGCCCCTTTTCCAGCCGCGCTCAGGCCGACGCCGCGGTGGCGTCGATCCGCAAACGCGGGCGACTACTGGTGGGACTCGACATCGGCAGCAACCTGTTTTCCTTCCGCGACCCGGTCACCGGAGAGATCGCAGGATTCGACATCGATATTGCCGGTGAGGTGGCACGCGACATCTTCGGCAAGCCCTCGGCGGTCGAGTACCGCATCCTGTCCTCGGCCGATCGCATCACCGCACTGCAGAACAACACCGTCGACATCGTCGTCAAGACAATGACGATCACGTGTGAACGTCGCACACTGGTGAACTTCTCGACAACGTATTTCATTGCCTACCAACGGATTCTGGCTCCTCGCCAATCCGATATCGCCGGGCCCGAGGACCTGTCCGGTAAACGGGTCTGCGTGGCACGCGGAACCACGTCGCTGCGCAAGGTGCAGGAGATAAGCCCACCGCCGGCCATCGTCACAGTGGTCACCTGGGCCGACTGCCTGGTGGCTCTACAGCAGCGCGAGGTCGACGCGATCAGCACGGACGACTCGATCCTGGCGGGTCTGGTGGCACAGGATCCATATCTGCACATCGTCGGGGAGAACATGGCCGAGGAGCCGTACGGCATCGGAATCAACCTCACCAATACCGCCCTGGTTCGCTTCGTCAACGGCACCTTGGAGCGCATCCGGGCCGACGGAACCTGGGACTCGCTCTACCGCAGGTGGTTGATGGTGCTCGGGCCCGCCCCGGCACCACCGGCAGCGAGGTACGTCGACTGATGAGCGCACCGGAATCACCCGCCGGCGACGTCGGCACACGCCCGGCCAACTTCGCGGAACTCGGGATGGATTCGGTGGCGACCATGCGCCCGATGTCCACCCAGGCCATCTTCCGGCCGCACCTCAACGACGAGGCATCGGTTCTCAGCGAGCCGATCGCCACCGAGGAGAACCAGGCCACCGTTGTCAGGACGCTGTCGCTGACGCGTCGACTCGGTGGTGGACTCGTCGAGATCCCGCGAGTGCCGGAGATCGACCCGTTCGCCGCCCTGATGGTGAATCCCGTTGTCGCCGAATCGAAACGCTTCTGCTGGAACTGCAATCGTCCGGTCGGCCGATCGACTGAGACCGGTGTTGGCCAGTCCGAGGGCTTCTGCCCGAGTTGCGGCAGTGCCTATTCGTTCCTACCCCAGTTGAGCCCGGCCGATATGGTCGCCGAGCAGTACGAGATCAAGGGTTGCGTGGCGCACGGCGGTCTGGGCTGGGTGTACCTGGCGGTCGACCACAACGTCAACGAGCGGCCGGTGGTGCTCAAGGGTCTGGTGCACTCCGGCGATGCCGAGGCACAGGCCATCGCGATGGCCGAGCGGCAATTCCTCGCTGAAGTCGGGCATCCGTCGATCGTGAAGATCTTCAACTTCGTCGAACACCCCGATTCCCGCGGCGAGCCGGTCGGCTACATCGTGATGGAGTACGTCGGCGGTAAGTCCCTGAAAGCCGTTAGGGGAGAAAAGCTCCCGGTCTCCGAGGCCATCGCCTACATGCTCGAGATCCTGCCCGCGCTGGGCTATCTGCATTCGATCGGCCTGTGCTACAACGACCTCAAGCCGGAGAACATCATGGTCACCGAGGAGCAACTCAAACTGATCGACCTCGGCGCGGTGTCACCGATCAATTCCTTCGGGTATCTGTACGGCACACCCGGTTATCAGGCGCCCGAGATCGTCCGCTCCGGCCCGACGGTTGCGACCGATATCTACACCGTCGGCCGAACACTGGCGGCACTCACACTCGATCTGCGCACCCGCAACGGCCGCTACGTCGACGGCCTGCCGGAAGACGACCCCGTGCTGACACGGTATGACTCCTTCGGTCGGTTGCTGCGCCGTGCCATCGATCCCGACCCCCGGCGGCGCTTCGTTTCCACCGAGGAGATGTCCGCGCAGTTGCTCGGCGTGCTGCGCGAGGTGGTGGCCACCGACACCGGCGTTCCGCGGCCCGGTCTGTCCACGGTTTTCACCCGAACCCGGTCCACATTCGGAGTCGAACTGTTCGTCGCCCACACTGACGTCTACCTCGACGGTCTGGTGCACACCGAGAAACTCACCGCACCGGAGATCGTCACAGCGCTACCGGTGCCGCTGGTCGATCCCTCCGATGTCGCGGCCACGGTGCTGTCAGCGACGGTGCTGTCCCAACCGGTGCAGACCCTGGACTCGCTGCGGGCGGCACGCCACGACAGCCTGGACTCCGAGGGTGTCGACCTCTCCGATTCGGTGGAACTGCCGCTGATGGAGATTCGTGCCCTGCTGGACCTCGGTGACGTCGCGAAGGCGAACCGGAAGCTGGACGATCTGGCCGAACGGGTGGGGTGGCGCTGGCGGCTGGTGTGGTTCAAGGCCGTCTCAGAATTGCTCACCAGTGACTACGACTCGGCCACACAGCATTTCACCGAGGTGCTGGCCACCTTCCCCGGTGAGTTGGCGCCGAAGCTGGCATTGGCAGCCACCGCCGAACTGTCCGGCAACTCCGACGAACGGCCGTTCTACGAGACCGTGTGGCATACCGATAACAACATCATCTCGGCGGGATTCGGCCTGGCACGTGCGCAGTCGGTCGAGGGTGATCGGAACGCGTCGGTCACCACACTCGACGAAGTCCCCGTCGGCTCAAGGCATTTCACTACCGCCCGATTGACCAGCGCGGTGACGCTGATCTCCGGACGCTCGGCCCATGAGCTCACCGAGGACCAGATCCGGGGTGCGGCCCGCCGGGTCGAGGCACTGCCCGACACCGAGCCGCGGGTGCTGCAGATTCGGGCGCTGGTTCTCGGTACTGCGCTGGACTGGATTACCGAACACGAGGCCCGGCCCAGCCCGATCCTCGGCTTCCCGTTCACCGATCACGGACTTCGGCTCGGGGTCGAAGCCTCCCTTCGCAGCCTGGCCCGGCTGGCCACCAGCCAGTCGCATCGGTACGCACTGGTGGACCTCGCCAACGAGGTCCGCCCGATGACGACGTTCTGATTCGCCGACTAGAACTAGACGGCAGCCGCGGCGGCCCGGGCGATCGCCAGTTCCTCATCGGTGGGCATCACCAGAACCGTGATCCGCGAGGTTTTTGCGGAGATGCGGCGTGCGCCGCGATCGGCGCTGCCGTTGAGCGCGTTGTCGAGTTCGATGCCGAGGCTCTCCAGGCCGCTGAGGGAATCGCGACGCACCTGCGCATCGTTCTCGCCGACGCCTGCGGTGAAGGTGATGACGTCGGTGCGGCCGAGCACCGCGAGGTAGGCGCCGATGTACTTGCGAAGCCGGTGGATGTAGACGTCGTAAGCCAATTGCGCGGCCTCGTCGCCGGCGGCGATGCTGGCGTGCAGCGCACGGAAATCACTCTCGCCGGACAGCCCGAGCATCCCGGAGTGCCGATTCAGCATCGTCTCGATCTCATCGACGCCCATTCCACCCGTGCGCCAGAGGTAGCCGATGATTCCCGCGTCGATGTCACCGGAACGGCTGCCCATCACCAAACCCTCAAGTGGCGTGAGCCCCATTGAGGTGTCCACCGGCCGGCCACCGGCGATCGCCGACGCCGACGCTCCGTTGCCCAGGTGCAGCACGATCTGATTCAGCGACTCCGGACGTGAGCCGAGGAACTCGGCGACCTGCTCGCTGACGAACCGGTGCGATGTGCCGTGGAATCCGTAGCGCCGGATCTTCCAGCGCGCGGCCACATCACGATCAATCGCGTAGGTCGCCGCCGCGGCCGGCAGATGGTGGAAGAAGGCCGTATCGAACACCGCTACATGCGGCAGGTCCGGCAACACCTTGCGGGCCACCTCGATACCAAGGACCGCCGGCGGATTGTGCAGGGGCGCCAGGGGCGCCAGGTCGCGGAGTTGTTCCAGTAGTTCGTCGTCGACGACTGTCGGCCGGTAAAGATCGGGGCCGCCGTGCACCACCCGGTGTCCGACCGCCACCAGTCCGAGGTCGGCGAGTTTCTGCCCTCCCGGCGCCAGTACGTCGAAGGCCGCTCGCAGAGCAGCCTCGTGGTCGGCGACTCCGCCCTCCTCCCCGATCCGTTCGACGATGCCGTCGACCAGTGACGCACCCGTATCGGGTTGCACCAGTGAATATTTCAGCGACGACGATCCGGAGTTGAGCACCAGCACGGTATCTGCCATCACAGCCCCTGGGCCTGAATCGCGGTGATCGCGACGGTATTGACGATGTCTTCGACCAACGCACCCCGGGAGAGGTCGTTGACCGGCTTGTTGAGGCCCTGCAGCACCGGGCCGATGGCGATCGCGCCGGCACTGCGCTGTACCGCCTTGTAGGTGTTGTTGCCGGTGTTGAGGTCCGGGAAGATCAGCACGGTGGCCTGTCCCGCGACCGGTGAACCCGGCATTTTGGCCTCCGCCACAACCGGATCGACAGCAGCGTCATACTGGATCGGGCCTTCCACCAGCAGGCTGGGCTCTCGTTGGCGAACGAGTTCGGTTGCGGCCCTTACCTTGTCCACCCCGGCGCCACTGCCTGACTCGCCGGTGGAGTAGCTCAGCATGGCCACCCGCGGGTCGATACCGAACTGGGCGGCAGTCCGGGCCGAACTGATCGCGATATCGGCCAGTTCCTCCGACGTCGGATCCGGCACGATCGCGCAGTCGCCGTAGGCCAACACCCGGTCGGACAGGCACATCAGGAAGATGCTGGACACCGTTGAGACTCCGGGCTGGGTCTTGATGATCTCGAAGGAGGGTTTCACGGTGTGCGCGGTGGTGTGTGCCGCACCGGACACCATGCCGTCGACAATCCCGTTGTGCACCAACATCGTTCCGAAGTAGGAAACGTCGACGACGATCTCGCGGGCCTGCTCGAGCGTGACCCCCTTGGCCTTGCGGAGTTCGGCGTACTGGGCGGCGAACTGCTCGCTCAAGTCACTGGCGTGCGGGTTGATGACGGTGGCCGCACTGAGGTCGACACCCAGTTCAGCGGCCCGGGAACGCACCTTGACCTCGTCACCCAGAATCGTCAGCTCCGCTACGCCGCGCAGCAGCAGTCGGCCGGCCGCCTTGAGGATCCGGTCGTCGTCGCCTTCAGGGAGCACGATTCGCTTCCGATCAGCCCGGGCACGATCCATCAACCGATGGGTGAACATCTGCGGCGTGGTCACCGCCGGAATCGGAATCGCGAGCCGGGTGATCAGATCGTCCATGTCGACGTGGCGGTCCATCAACTCGATGGCGGTGTCGATCTTGCGTTGCGATGCCGCGGTGACCCGGCCGCGGGTGTTGGCCACCGCACCTGCCGCCTCGAAGGTGCGCAGGTCTGTGTAGATCACCGGAAGCCGAAGACCCAGGCCGGCAACGAGTTTGGCAATCAACGGGTTCAGCACCAATCCGCCGTTGAGGACGATCGTGGACAACGTGGGAAACCCGTCGGCGGCGTGCGCACTGGCGACCGCGAGCACCACGTCGGAACGGTCACCCGGGGTGATCACCGCAACACCCTCGGTCAGCCGCTCCAGAACATGGTCGACGGTCATGCCCGCGACGATCACATCAAGCACCTCGCGGGACATCAGCGAGGCGTCGCCGTGGATCAGGGTGCCCTGCACCGCGGCGCACAGTTCAGCCACCGTCGGCGCCACCAGGAGCGGCTCCTCCGGCAGCACGTAGACGCGGGGTTCCAGATCACGACAGGCGGCCGCAACGGCCTCCATCTTCGCCAGTTCACAACGGTTGGCCACCACCGCGGCGGTGTGGGTGTGCTGCAGGGCCAACTCGGCTTGGCAGAGTTCGATCACCGCGGCAACCTCGTCGGGAGTGCGGCCGCTGGCCCGAACCGATAGCAGCACCGGTGCACCCAGGTTGGCCGCGATGCGCGCATTGACGCTGAGTTCGGTCGGCGAGGCCACGTCGGTGTAGTCCGATCCGACGATCACCATGGCGTCGCAGCGTTCGGCCACGGCGTGATAGCGGTCCACGATGTCGGCGATCGCGGCATCGGGGTCGGCGTGCATGCGCTGATAGGTCACCCCGACGCACTCGGCATAGGTCAACCCGGCGTTGCTCTGGGCAAGCAGTAGCTCGAGGATATAGTCGGTGTCCTCACGCCGCGCGATCGGCCGGAACACCCCGACCCTGGGCACCATTGCGGTCAAGCGGTGCAGGATGCCCAGCGCGATGGTGGACTTGCCGGTCTCCCCTTCCGGGGACGCGATGTAAATAGATCTGGTGGGGCGCTCGTCGGTCACCCGCATAGCTTTGCGCAGCCGGAGTGTCCATGGAAGCGACTTTTCAATTCATTCCTCAGTCAACTTTCTGTTCACTGTTCAGCCAACTAGCCGTCGGTTACGTCCGTTACAACGATCAGTTGGGCTTGGGACTAAAGACACTTGACAAGAGGGAGGTCGCGGTGACCAGCATCGCCGTCGAGCCGTCGGTCCCGGCGGCACCGGACGCATCCCGGAGAGTCTCTACCCCTCCCTGGCGTCGGCTGCTGTTCCTGCTCGTACTGGCGGTGACCGCGTTCGGTCCGCAGATGCTCGCCACCGGCAGGGCCATAGCCGAGGGTTCGGCGACCACCTACCTGCTGGTGGTGCCATTGCTCGGCATTCTGATGGCAGTCGGCGGTTCGGGCATGCCGCGCGGGGTGATAGACAACGAGTCCGACTGGATCGTCGCCAGCCTGATCGCCGGCGGCGGTCTACTGGCGTTCAGTCTCATCACGCACCGGATGCCGACCCTGGGCTCATTCTGGCGCATCGACCAGGTCGCCGTGGTGCTGTTCCTCTACGCCTCGGCTATTTTGATCTTCTCCGCGCGGCACGTGCTGCGGAACTCAGCGGCATGGATCTTTGTCGCCCTCTGTGCGCCAGTCGTGCCATATCTGCTGCTGACCGCCAAGCTCGGCGGATCAGCGGCGGGCGCGGTCGCGGTGGCGGCAGCCCTCGGATCGGTCGCGGTGTTCTGGTCGGACCGGGCAGCCCGGCGACCCCTGCGGGCACTGGCGGCCGGGGTCAACTTCGCCCTCGCCCTCGGCGTGGACTACCTGATGACGGGCCAGGATCTGCAACTACGGGTCGCCGTCGCCGCCGGGCTGATCCCGGTCGTAAGTACCGCGATGCTGCGCTGGTCCACTCGAGTGACCGGTGGTCGGCCGGTCGCCTACGCGCCGCCGGGCCGCCCGCAACGGCGGGTCTGGGCCTTCCCCGTGCTCTTCGCCGTCGCACTGGGTCTGCTCGTCACGTCGCTGCCGTTGCGGGCGGCGCCGGCCGTACCGGAGGTACGGTCCGACTGGACGACGGCGGCCGGCCTGCGTCCCACTGAGACCCTGGATTTCATCGCCCGCTTCGCCGGTCCGGGTGCGTCGTTGACTCGCTATCGGCCTCCCGCTGATAACGCCGACTATGCGGTAGCAGTCGACGTCATCACGGCACCCAACCTCGCCCGGTTACGCGACTACGACGATGCGATCTGGTACCCGACCACGGTTCCGGTCGACTATCACGACGCGAATCTGCCCGGTCCCGTCACCGTCGCCGCGCGAACCGTGCACACCAACGCCGACCGGACGACCACTGCTCAAGACGGTCACTGGCACGCGCTGACCTGGCTCTGGCAGACCGCGGAGTCCTATCAGCGGGTGACGGTGGTGGTGAGTCAGGTCGCGGGGCGGAGCGAACCGCCACTGCCGCACGCGCTGACGCTGCGTAACTCGCTGATCGAGCCGCTGCTGTGGGTCATCCGTCAGCAACCCGACGTCCCGGGTGAGGTGGCCCAGGAGGTCCGCGACACCGCGGATACGGTAGCCGCGCACATCGTCGGGGCGTCCGCGCCGGAATGAGCACCCCGGTCGGCGCCGCTGTGCTGCCGGAGCACCTCTCCGCGCGTGGGGCATTGGGCCGCAACACACTGATCTACATCGGGGTGATCGTCACGGTGACGGTAGGCCTGTGTGTGGCCTTTCCCCATCACGTTCTGGCAGCCATGACAGGACTGGTGGCCATCACCTACCTGGCATCGACCGTCGACCGCAACTACCTGATGATCAGCGGGATCACCAACCCGTCACTGGTCAGGATCAGTGATGCGGAGGCGCTGGCGATCCCCGACGACGAACTGCCCTACTACACCGTGCTGCTACCGGTGTACGACGAGCCGTCGATCGTGACGAATCTGATCAACGGCGTGGGCAGGATCGACTACCCGGAGGAACGACTCGAGTTGCTCCTACTGGTCGAGGAGGATGACCAGGCAACCCAGGAGGCCCTGATCGGCGCGCCGATGCAGGGCGTGCGGGTGGTGATCGTCCCGGACAGCCAACCCAAAACCAAGCCGAAGGCCTGCAACTACGGCATGTCACTGCCCGACCTCCGCGGCGAGTACATGACCATCTACGACGCCGAGGATATTCCTGATCCGTTGCAGTTGCGTCGGGCGGTGGTGGCTTTCCAGCGGGCGCCGAAGAACATCGGGTGCCTGCAGGGCCGTCTCGGCTACTTCAACGAGCGCCAGAACCTACTCACCCGCTGGTTCACCCTGGAATACGACCAGTGGTTCGGCGTGGTCCTGCCCTCGATTGAACGCCTCAAAAGCGTTGTGCCCCTTGGGGGTACCAGCAATCACATTCGTACACAAATCTGGCGCGACGTCGGCGGCTGGGATCAGTTCAACGTCACCGAAGATGCCGATCTCGGAGTACGTCTTGCCCGGCATGGCTACCGCACCCAGATCCTGGACTCGGTCACCCTCGAGGAGGCCAATTCCGATGTGGTGAACTGGATCCGGCAACGATCGCGCTGGTATAAGGGCTACCTGCAGACCATGATCGTGCATCTTCGCAACCCACTGCAATTGCGCCGGGAGATCGGTACCGCGGCGATGCTGAGGTTCATCAACATGACCGGCGGCATCCCGACCACCGCCGTGATCAACCTCATCTTCGGATTCCTGCTGTTGACCTGGGTGGCTGGGCGGCCCTCGCTGATGAACCTGATCTTCCCCTCGGCGACGTACTACGTGTTCCTCACGTTGTTCCTCGTCGCGACGCCGTTCTCGATCTTCGTCGGGCTGCTCCTGGCACACGCCAGCGGTAAACCACACCTGTGGTGGGCCGCCCTGCTGGCACCGCTGTACTGGGTGCTGCAGTCATTGGCAGCACTGAAGGCGTTCTACCAGTTGGTATTTCGGCCCTCGTTCTGGGAGAAGACTCTGCATGGGCTCAGCGAACCGGCTCCGGTCGCCCCGGCAGCCGGAAGCGAGCCATGAAACGCATTCGGTTCGTGCTGCTCGCGCTACTGCTCACTGCGGTGCCGTTGCCGCTAGGTGACTCACCGGCTGCGGCGGACCCGGCGGTTCAGCAAGATCCTGCGGCACCGACACCGGCGCCTGCACCCGATGCACTGGTGCTGAGCTGGCGCCAATTGGGCCTGGCAGACAAACTTGAGATCGGCCCCAAGGCTGTGGCCACCGTCGAGGTACCGAAACCCCAGGGCCTGGCACCGATGCTCATCACCGGCGAGGTCTTGTCGCCGGCCGGCGCGACAGGTCGGATCGACGTCCTGAACTCCGGTGGCAGCACAATCGGGAACATCGCGCTGACCGGTGACGGCGTAACCGTCCCATTCACGGTCGACATCGCCGCGGCGGCCTCCCTGCCGGGGCCGTTGAAGCTGAGCTTCGTTCAGCGCGGCCCTGAACGTCCGGCAGAGGGCTGCGCTGGGTCTGCCCCGGTGACGCTGACCCAGCTGACGACGACCTTCACCGGCCCGGCACCCGCCCTGCGGACGGTGGCAGATTTCCTTCCGGACTACCTTGATCAGATCACCATCGCCGTCGGGCCTGAACCCAGCCTCGACGAGCAGCAGGCAGCGCTGACCCTGGTCGCCGAGTTGACCGCGCTCTACCGGCCGATGCCGGTACGCATCGACGTCGACACGTCGATCACACCCCCACCGGCCGGGGACAGCAGGACCCGGAGAACAATCTCGATTCAGACCGGCGACCGACCCGTTCTGGCGGTGGAAAACCCCGACAGCCCAGCTGCGGTGCTGGTGATCAGCGGCAGCGGCACCGAACTGACCCAGCAGGTGGAACTGTTCACCGATCGGCGCTTCGAGCTCGCCCAAACCCAGACAGCCTCGGTGGCATCGGTCACCAAGACCGTGCCGACCGCAACCGACACCATGACCTTTGCCGAACTCGGGATCACCGCCCAGGCAACCGTCATGGGTACTGACACCGTGTACATCGGCTTCGATACGACGAAGTTCGGCGTCGGTCAACTTGATGGCGCGCAGTTCCAGTTGATCGCCGAATACACGCCGGTGACCGCCGGTGAAGGCACGGTGATCGTCCGTTCCGGTGCCGACATCCTTGCCTCCGGGGTCCTTGACCGCTCCGGCGTCACCGAACTGTCCGGGGATATCCCGGCGGCGAACATCAGCTCGACCATCGGCTTGGCACTCGAGATCCGCTACACGCCGGCAAGCGGTGACTGCGCATTCGGCGGCATGACCTTCGCGATCGACCCGACGTCAACAATCACCGCCGTGCCGGGCGCAAAGAACCGCGGCGGATTCGCCGTGCTGCCCATGGCATTCACACCTGAGATGGACGTCGCTATCGAGGGTGCCGATCAGATCCGCTACGCGGCCCAGGCCATCAATCTGATGGGCCAGCAGTCTGCAGTGACGCTGCAGCCCACTGTCACTAGCCTTGATGAGGCGGCCAAGCGCGGAATAGGACTGCTGGCCGTAGCATCCGGCGAACAACTTCAACGGGTCGGAATGCGCCCGCCCCTGTTGATGCCAGGTGCGGGCGCCGTGGGCGTCAACGGCACCACCGTCACCGACATCGACCCCGGAGGCCCGGTGGGAATCGTTCAGACGTTCTCGCACAACGAACGTGTGGTGTTGGCCATCGACGCGACTGGTAGCCCGGAATTGGCGGACCGCAGCCTCGACTCCATCCGCGGACTGGAGGGCGGTTGGAGTGCGCTGGCCGGGGACGTGGTGGCGACCGGCACATCGGGCAAAGTCGTCAATCTCACGCTGGCGGCAGGTGCGGCACTGGAACCACCCGTTCACCACGGTTGGCACGTGTTGACCTGGGCCTCAATCGCATTGGCTGCCGCGGCCCTCCCGGCACTAGCCGCCATACAGTTCTTCCGGCTCCGGCGGGCGCGGCGCAGGCACGAGGACACGCCGACGTGACATCGATTGCCATACCGACCGATCATCTGCATCTGGCACCGCCCCCGCGCTGGCGCGGCGTGGCTCTGTTCGCGGTGCTGACCGTGTTGTATTTCACGATCGGTGCAGTTTTAATGTTGCGCTACAACATCTTTGAAGGTGACGGCATGTCTAGGGTTGCCAACGCATCCTTCACCCTGATGAGTCGCGACCCGCACTTGTCTGCGATCGGCTTCGTGTGGAATCCGCTACCTGGGCTTGTCGAGATTCCGATACTGGAACTGAGTGGCTTGTGGCCTGAACTGCGAACGCGCGGCCTTGCGGGGGCATTGCAGAGTGCATTGTTCATGGCAGCCGCAGCTTTGTTCGTGCGACGCATCGCACTCGACCGTGGCGTCAGTGACCTCTGGCGGCGGGCGGCAGTCGCATGTTTCGCACTGAACCCGGTGATCATCGCGTACGGCGGTTCCGGCATGAGCGAGGCCGGCATGCTTTTGTCCCTGCTCTGGTGTACCCGACATCTCCTGCGCTGGGTGGACTCGGCGCGGGTCAGCGATCTGGCCTGGGCCGGAATCGCCCTGGGCGTCGGCTACCTGGTGCGCTACGAGATGATCCCGGCCGCGGCTGGCGCAGTCGGTCTCGTCACCGTGATCACTCTGATGCGATCGGACGGCCGGGCACGTATCAATACCGCGATACTTTCGGCGCTGATCGTCACGTTCCCGATCGCAGTCGCGTTCATCGTATGGGCGCTGGCCGGATGGATCGTCGACGGCGAATTGCTCGCGCAACTGGGGTCCCGCTACGGCAACGCCGCACAGATCGAACTGGCGCGCGCGAGCGGACACACCTCAGCCCACGGATGGGAGACCATCGCGAGGTTGCTGGCAATGCAGCCGCTGATCGGGTTCGCCGTCGTGGCAGCCGCGGCGCTCTCGCTACTCAGGCGGAAAGCCGACGCTCTGGTTCCACTGGCGACGTTCGGATCGGTGTTGGCATTCTCGGTCTGGGGCCAGCAGTCCGGCGCGACCTTTGCCTTCGTTCGGTACTACGTTGCGGCCATTCCCCTGGTCATCGTCATCGCCCTGGTTTTCTGGCAGCCGACCCCGATCCACACCCCGGAGTGGATCCTGAACCTGCCGTATCACCGGCTGGGTGCGGCATTCGTGTGCGCTTCGCTGTTCATCGCGATCCCCGTCACCGGGCGCTCCATGCTCAACCCCGAGCTCGGCAACCACCAATTGCTGTTGGGAATCGGCTCCCTGCTCGAAAAACGAACCGGTCCAACCGATGATGACTGGTACCGCCGGGTACTGGTAGACGACAGGCTGCTCATCGACTACCTCGACCGCAAGAATTTGCCCGCCGG
>JBAXIR010000002.1:0-47266 GCA_037138275.1 Mycobacteriaceae bacterium
TGGGAGCGAAGGCCTTGTACACGCCGGCCATCATGAGGAACCACAGCGGACTGGTCGCGCCCTCAACCTGTTCGGACACCGGGGTAAGGGCGATATGCCCGGTCTCGGCGAACGTTCGGGAGAATGCGAGCGTGATGAAGCCGTCATCCCATGCCTGCACACCGACAGCCAGCGCAATGGCGAGATGGGCCGCCAGCACCGTGCTGAAGACCACCCCGGCGGACCGCAATCGAGGTCGGGTGTCTGCCGCCGCAGCCGCGGGTTCGATCACTGTGAAAATTATGCCAGAAGGCCGCTAGTCGACTACCGCGCTGAGACCGAACTCCGCCAGCGTCTGCTCCACCACGCCGCGAAGACGCTCCTTCGAGTTCTCCGCATCGAGTTGGTAGGCCTCCACTGAAATCGAGATCTTGCCGTTGATCCGGCCGGAGACCACGACAAGCTGGCCATGCGAGCGCTGCATTTCACCGACGGTGACGTTGCTGTCGAGCGCACGGATGAATACGAAGTCGGCCGGGCTGCCGTCGGGACGCGCGAGATCCTCCGGCAGGTCGCCCAGATTCGAGCAGGAAATCGGGAGATCCTCGGAGTAGGCGAACATCAGATCGGCTAGACCCTTGACCGCACCGCGTGGCAGCCACGGCATCAGCGGCATGATCTCCATGGCCGGGTCGGGTTCGGACTTCGCCCTCGCCCGCGACTCTCGAACCGCGTTGCGGGCCTCGGTGAGATCAACGGCGACTTTCGTCGGATCGACGGGCGCACTGGCGAAAGCCATCGCCAGGGCACGGTCGTCGTCGAGGCTTTCGCGAAGGTTGATCGCGATGGTCAGAGTGACCGCACCGTCTGAGGCGCGTCGCCGACCCAGGTGCTCACCAAGCTTCGCTGCGAAACCCGCCAGTAACGAATAGCTGTTCCCGCCAAGGGATTTAGCTTTCGCATCCCACTCGGCGATATTCAGGTAGACGGCGACAGACGGAATCACAACATGACGGTTGTCCGGAGTTCCGGTCTTCGCAGCCCGCGTGCGGGCGAAGTCATCGCGTTTGGCGCGGGCCATCTTGGCGGCCTTGACCGCCGTGCGCGCGGTCAGTGGCAGGTCACGGCCGGCCTGCCGCAGGTCGGCCACGAAAGCCTGCAGGCGCGAACGGGATTCGGGCCGGTCATAACCGGTCTGCCGAATATTGCCGGTAACTGCCTCGAAGACCGCCATCAGGGCACCAACCCCGTCGCCGATCACGTGCGAGGCGATGATGCTGGCGGCCGTCGAGCCGTCGTCGAGGGGTTGGACGGCCAGGTACCAGCCCGGCCCGCGTTCCGGGTCGATGGGTAGGTTGGCCAGCTCATCGGCCCAGTCCATCAACTCCGCGCGCGGCCTGGCATGTTCATCTCGGTGGATGGGCGGAAGCGAACCAACCGGTTGCACCCACCGCGGCCGCCCGAACGGCAGTGGCGAACGTTCGATAAGCCTGCTACCCAGCGACGCGTAGAGATTCTTGTGGAAACGGTTCAGACCTTCCTCGTCGAGAGGACGCTCATAGACCCAGACGATCTGGATGAGCTGATTGCGACCCGTCGCACGCAACAGTTCGAGTGCGGCGTGATCGAGGAACGCAAGTCGATGCTCCGCGGGTTGCTCGCGCCGAGACCGACGAAAGAGTCCGCCGGCTGGCCGGGCTTGTGTCGTCATTTCAGTGTCACCTCATACTATTTCGCCGGAAAGTCCGAAGTCTTTCAGGGTTTCGGTCAGTATCCCGCAAAGCTCTGCCCGCGAGTTTTCCATCCCGGGCTGGTAACTGATGACGGTCATTGTCATCGTGTCGGCGATCTGTCCGGACGTGACGGTCATGACACCGCGTCGGCGTTCCAGGTTATCGACGGATGCATGCCGGTCAACTCCCCGGAAACACAGGAACTCGGCGGGAGTTCCATCCACCCGGGTCAGCTCGGGTGGCAGAACGCCGAAGTTGGAACAAGACACTGGTAGGTCAGTGGAAAATCCGAATGTCGCATCGGCGATCCGCGCAATCCCCCGCTTGGGCACAAAAGGAATCAGAGGAAGTAGTTCCACCATTTCGTCGGGGACTTCGCGTGCGTTCTTCAAACCCTCTCGGATCGCGGTGCGAGGTCCCGACAGATCCGTGGTGACCAGAGCAGGGTCGAAACTGACGTTGGCGATCGTTACAACATTGCCGCCGGTGTCATCAAGATCGGCGCGCTCGCTCACCGGAAGCATCAGCGTCACGGCGCCGTCCGAGGCTCGGGCGCGGTGGAGGCGCGCAGCGAGCCTGCCGGCAAAGCCGGCCACTAACGAAAAGCTATTGCCGCCAAGGGATTGCGCCCGGGAATCCCACTGCGTGGCGTCGATGAAAACTGACACCGTCGGCATCCGAACGGTCCGGGACCCGGTGCCGGGGACTGATCGTTCTGGCGCTGGCCGACCAAGTTCGGCGCGACGCCCGACGGCGACTTTGGCGGCCCGCCGCAGCGTCCGGCCCACCTCGGGGAGATCACCTCTGAGCTGGCGGAGATCCTCACGTATCCCCTGCGAACGCGTGCGTGCGCCGGCTGGCGGAAGCCCCAGATCGCGGGTCGCCCCCGTGCTTGCCTGGGCGATCGCCATGAAACTGCCCGCGCCGTCGGCCACACAGTGCGAAACCACCAGGCTCACCACGGTGGTGCCGTCGTCGAACGGTTGGACGCCCAGTCGCCAGGCCGGCCCCCACTCTGGGTCGAGCGGCAGTTCGACCTGCTCGTCGGCCCAGGTATACATCTCATCGCGGGACCGGGGCCGCTCGGCTAGGTCAAGGTTGGAATCGGTGAACGGCTGAGACACCCAGCGGTGCCGCCCGAACGGCAACGGGGATGACTCGATCCGGCGGGCCAGCAGGGTTCCGAAGAGGTTGCGGTGGAAGCGCCGCACACCATCGAGGTCGACGGGGTGCCGATAAATCCACAGCCCCTGCATGACCGCCTCCTGGCCGGCGCCGCGCAGGGCGAGGAACAGCGCCTGATCTGCATAGGGCACCACGTTGCCGGCCTCGGATCCCGAAACGGCCTCCGCCGCACCGTCTAGGCGGGTCACGCCGAAGCCTTCGGGATGCGCGGTGAGGTGACGGAGTCGGCGCGGCCCTCGGCGGCGCGCAGGAACATCATTTTCATCAGATCGACGTAGCTTGCCACCGACTCTCGGGCGACCGGGTTATCCGGGTAGGCCACAGTGACGGTGGTTCCGGTGTCGCGCCGGGTGACCCACATACCGATCTGGTTCGCGGCACCGAGGTCGGTGTACAGCTGACCATTACGCGCCTGCCACTGACCCATCACCACCGGATCCAGTGGCGGCAGACCGACATCGAGATATGACAGCATCGGCACCCCGGGCCCCGGCTTTCTGATGCCGGGCACCGCGGCGGCCAACTCCAGCACCCGTTCGATCGGCACGTTGGCCATCGGCATCCCGGCATCGAAGGCCGCCTGCGCGGCCCTAGCCACCACGGTGAACGACATCCCCGCCACCGGAACCGAAATCGGCACCACGCCGGTGAACCAACCCGTGGTCTGGAAGTCCGCCGGCGTACGCCTCGTCGTTGTCGGCGTAATCACGTTGTAGGTGTCAATGCCGGCCAGTTCGCGTTCAGCGATTGCCGCACAGGCGAAAACACCGCCAATGAATCGCACCCCCGCGGCAGTGCAGACAGATTCGAATCGGTCGCTGTCATGGGCGTCCATCAGCGTCACGGTGATCAGGTCGCCTGTGCACGGCACTGACGGATCCCCCAGCGGTAGGGGGAATTTCGGCAGCGTGCCCCCATTGCGCTCCAGGAAGTCGACCCACTCGGCGACTTCCGCCGACTCCAATGTGAGCGCCGACGTGTAGTCACGTTGCCGAACGCAATAGTCGCTGTAACGTCCCGTCTCCGGGAGCCGGATCGGTGCGCCACCCTCCACCAGAGCGGCGTAATTCATGTTCAGCTCCACGAACAGGTTGACCATGAACATCGCATCGGCATGTACGTGGTCGATACAGGCGTAGAGCGTGAAGTGATCGGCGCGCTGAATCACACCGAAGGTGAAGCAATCCCACCGCAGTGGGCTCGGCGTGGCCAGAACGTGTTCCCGCCACTGCGCCGCGGTCATCTGCCCATGCTTCGTCGCGACGTACTGGATATCGGTCGGCGTTGGCGTCGTATGCCGAACCACTCGGTCGTTGTCATCGAACTCAAACCAACTGTGATACGTGTCGTGGCGCCGAAGATAGGCGTTGATCACATACGTCATCGCCCGGATATCGCAGCGGCCCGGGATGTTCCACGACGGAATCAGCAGCCGCGCCATCTCCAGGCCGTTCGTCGAGTGCTCACGAAACGTGCGGATGTGTTGCTCCTGCTGATAGCTGGCAGGCACGTCTGTCGCCGGGGCCTGTGCGACCTGGGCTGCGGAGGCCGGCGAGGGCGCCCACGACACGACCGAACCCGGCGCGTCCACCCAGTCATGGATGGCCGTTAGCGCAACCACAGTGCACTCGCTCCCTCAGTCGGTTCCCGTCAGCATCCGATCCTGTTAGCGAGCTGACGTCAGAACACCGGCCAACGTTTCGCACAGGGTCTCGGCCAGCGCACGAACCGTCGTGATGTCCATGGAACGGACCCGGACACCGGTCTCCGTCTCGATTCGGGTGCGTAGCTCGAGGTTGCCCAGCGAGTCCAAACCATACTCTGAGATCGCCCGATCAGGGTCGACCGACCTGCGCAGAATGAGGCTGAGCTGCTCGGCCACCAGACGACGGACCAGGGTGGGCCATTCGTCCCGCGGAGCCGTGTGCAACTCGGCACGGAAGCTGCTGGTGTCGGCCGGCCGATCGGAATTGGACTGGAACGCCTCGGCGAACGGGCTGCGCTGCGCCAGGTCGGTCAGCCACGGTGTACCGATCACCGGTGCGTAGCCGGTATGCGCCCGGTTGTGGCGCAGCACCGCCTCGAATGCTTGAGCACCCTCGGCCGGGCTGATCATCGTGGTGTCGCCGGCGGCGGCCAGGTGGGCGCCCGCGCCGATCTCATCCCACGCGGCCCATGCGATCGCCGTGGCCGGCAGGCCCTGAGCGCGACGCCAGTGCGTGAAGCCATCCAGCCAGCTGTTGGCCGCGGCGTAGGCACCCTGCCCGGGTGAGCCGAGCAGCGCCGCAGCCGAGGAGAACGAGCAGAACCAGTCGAGCGGCTGCGTGATCGTCGCCCGGTGCAGATGCCAGGCCCCGTACACCTTCGGCGACCAGTCCCGCTCGATCAGCTCATCGGTGATGTTGGCCAGGATCGCGTCCTCGACCACTGCCGCGGCGTGCAGCACACCGCGCACTGCAAGACCGGTCGACGTGGCCGCCGACACCAGCCGGTCAACCGTCTCGGGGCAGGCGATGTCGCCACTGACGACCTCGATCTGGGTTCCGGCCTTCCGCATGCGCGCAATGTGCGCCAGCGCATCCGGTTTCGGCTGCGACCGGGAGTTGAGCACGATGCGACCCACACCCGCCGACGACATTTTGCCGGCCAGGAACAAGCCGAGGCCGCCGAGGCCGCCGGTGACGATGTAGGCGCCGTCCGAACGGAACACCTGTGCCTGCTCCGGCGGAACAACGACCTCGCTGTGCCCGGTCCGCGGGATCGTCAGGATCAGTTTTCCGGTGTGCTCGGCAGCACCCATGACGCGGATGGCCGTAGCCGCGTCGGCCAACGGGTAGTGCGTGGTCTCCGGCTGCGGCAGAACACCTTCGGCGGTCAGCCGGTACACGGTGTTCAGCAACTCGCGGATCTGAGCGGGATGTGTCAGGCACATCAACGCAAGGTCCACACCGTAAAAGGACAGGTTGCGACGGAATGGGAACAGGCCCATCCGGGTGTCGCCGTAGATGTCCTTCTTCCCGATCTCGATAAAGCGGCCACCAAAGGCCAGCAGTTCCACACCGGCACGTTGGGCGGCACCGGTCAGCGAGTTTAGAACGACGTCCACGCCGTAGCCGTCGGTGTCCTGGAGGATCTGCTCGGCGAAGTCGACAGTGCGCGAGTCGTAGACATTGTTGATACCCATGCGCCGCAACATCTCCCGGCGCTCCCGGGTACCGGCTGTCGCATAGATCTCCGCCCTGGCAAGCCGGGCGATGGCGATCGCGGCCTGGCCCACACCGCCGGTGGCGGAGTGAATCAGCACCTTGTCGCCGGGTTTGATGTGGGCCAGGTCCACCAGCCCGTGCCAGGCCGTCGCCGCTGCGGTCGATACCGCTGCTGCCTGGTCGTCGCGGAGACCGGCCGGCAGCGTGACCGCAACGTCCACATCGCAGGTGAGGAAGGTTCCCCAGCAGCCGTTCGGCGACATACCGCCGACGTGATCGCCCACCTTGTGCGAGCGCACGTTCGATCCGACCGCGGTGACCACACCGGCGAAGTCGATGCCCAGTTGCGGCTTTCCGTCGTAGCTCGGATAACGACCCATAGCCACCAGCACGTCGGCGAAGTTAAGGCTGGACGCGGTCACCGCGACCTCGATCTCACCCGGCCCGGGAGCGGTCCGCTCGAACGCTGTCAATTCCATGGTCTGAAGGTCACCCGGTGTGCGGATCTCCAGTCGCATGCCGTCCTGAGCGTGATCGACGACGGTGGTGTAGCGCTCCTGAGGCCGAAGTGGAGCCGGGTACAGATGCGCCGTGTACCACTGCTGGTTGCGGAATGCGGTCTCATCCTGATCCGAACCCAACAGCAATTGCTGCGCGATCAGCGCGCCCTCGGTGGCATCGTCGACATCAATCTGAGTCGGACGCAGCGCCGGGTGTTCAGCACCGATCACCCGAAGCAGGCCGCGCAGGCCGGCCTGCTCAAGATTGGGGCGCTCGCCGGCCACAACCATCTGGGCGCCGCGGGTGACGACGTAGAGTCGGGGCGTATCGCCGGCCGCCTCTGGCAGATCACGGACGATCCGGACCAGATCGCGGACATGCTCGCCACCGCGTTGCGCCATCTGCTCCGGAGGGCAGCTGGTGCGTGGTGCGGCAACCACGACCATGTTCCCGAACCGGCCTTCGGCCAGGTATGCCCGCAGCCGAGCGGCGTTGGCGGTGTGGTCGGCGTGCTGCGGCCACGACATCGTCGCCACGTCCGCGTCATTGAGCTTGAGCGCGTCGGTGAGCTCAGAGGCCAGGATGTCGGTGGTGTCGGAGGTGCTGACCAGCAGCCAGCTGCCGGCGTTGAAGTGCGAGGCGAGATCCGGCAACTCTTCCCTACTCCACTCGACGGCCATCAGGCGCTCGTTGAGCACACGGTCACCGTCGGCCGCGCCACTGCCCATCGACAGTCCGTCTACCGACAGCAGAACCGTGCCGTGATCGTCGATGAGATGGATATCGGCTTCGACACCTGAACCATCAAGGGAGACAACGCGTGTCAGGCAGTAGCGCGCTTTGTTGGCTGAGCCGTAGTCGCGCAGCCGACGCACGCCCAGCGGCAGCAGCAGACCGCCGGTTCCGGTGTTCTGCACGCCGGGATGGGCTGCGACCGACTGGAAGCACGCATCCAGCAGTGCCGGATGGACACAAAAGGCACTCTGCTGACCGCGGATCGCGGTCGGCAGGCCGATCTCGGCCAGCACGGTATCGCCGGCGTTGTCGGTCGCATTGATGGCATTCAGCGCAGTGAACGCCGGACCGAACTGCACACCCCGGGTGTCGAACCACTGCCGGACATCGGCGCCGTCGGCGCGATGTGGATGATCGGCAAGCAGTGCGTCCATGTCATAGGCGGCGGGCTGATCGTCACCGGAGGCGAAATCCAGTGCCCGCAGTACCGCACTGGCCCGGCGCTCACGCTCGCCGTCGTGGTCGGTCTCAACTAGGAACTCAAGCGTGCCCGGGCGCACCGCGGCCGCCTGCGCGCTGATCGCGGTCTCGTCCTCCAGCAGCATCATCCGCTCGAACCGCACATCGCTGACTTCGACGGCGTCGCCGAGGGCGGTGCGGGCGGCGGACAGTGCCATCTCGCAGAACGCGGCACCCGGCATCGCGGGCACATTGTTGATCTGGTGGTCGACCAGCCACGGCAACGCCGCGACACCGACCTGCCCGGCCCATACGTGGCGTTCCGGTTCCTCAAGCAGGCGCACATGCGAACCCAGTAGTGGATGGGCCGCAACCAGATGCGCGCCCCGAGCCTGATCGCCGGTCTGTCGCTCCAGGATCAGCGTGCGATGACTCCACGCCGGCAACGCGGCATCGACCAGTTCGCCCTCGGGAAGCAGAGCGGCGAAATCAACGCGGGCACCGGCGGCGAAGAGATCACCCACTAGCGTCCGCAGTCCGTGCGGCATCTCCTGGCCACGACGCATGGCGGCAATGGCGGCCACCGGGACGTCCAGTGTGGACGCGGTCTGATCGACGGCACGAACCAGCAGCGGGTGCGGCGAGAGTTCGGCGAAAACCCGGAAGCCGTCTTCGAGCGCGGCCTGGGCCGCGGCCGAGAACCGGACCGTGTGGCGAAGGTTGTCAATCCAGTAGTCGACATCGCAGTTCGGCTGCTCGCGCGGGTCGAAAAGGGTTGCGGAGTAGAACGGAATCTCCGGAGTCAGCGGGGTGATGTCATCGAGCATGCCGGCAAGCTCTTCGAGGATCGGCTCGACCTGCGGGGTATGCGATGCGACATCGACGGCCACCTCGCGCGCCATGATCTCGCGCTGCTCCCACTCGGCGACGATGCGGCGCACCGTTTCCGTCGCGCCACCGATCACCGTGGAGGTCGGGGAGGCCACTACGGCGACGACGACGTCCTCCACGCCCTGCTTTTCCAACTCCTCCCGCACCACCTGAGCGGGCAGTTCGACCGCGGCCATGGCGCCGCCGCCGGCGATCTTCAGACACAGCAGCGACCGACGACAGATCACCTTGACGCCATCGGTCAGCGACAGAGCGCCCGAGACGACAGCGGCGGCGACCTCGCCGAGCGAGTGGCCGATGACCGCACCGGGCGTTACTCCGTGGGACGCCATAGTGGCGGCCATCGCGACCTGCATCGCAAAGATCGTGGGCTGGACCCGGTCAATGCCGGTCACCGTCTCCGGTGCCAGCATCGCCTCGGTGACCGAGAAACCGGACTCGGCGGCAATCAGCGGCTCGAGTTCGGCGATCGTGGCAGCGAACGCCGGTTCGGCGGCCAACAGGCCGGCGCCCATCGTCGCCCACTGCGACCCCTGTCCGGAGAACACCCACACCGGCCCGCGGTCATCCTGGCCGACTGCCGCCTGGAACGGATCGTCACCGTCGGCGATCGCCAGCAGGCTCTCCACCAGAACGCTACTGCTGTCAGCAGTCACGGCCACGCGTACCGGCCGGTGGCCGCGGCGACGCGCCAGGGTGTACGCCAGGTCACCCAGAATCAGATCATCGCCGGCAGCCTCGACCCAGTCAGCAAGGCGCTGTGACGTCTGACGCAGTCCATCGGCCGACGAGGACGTCACCGGGAATACCAACCGTCCCGAATCCACCACCGCGCCCGCGCAGTCTCCGGCGACCGGTTCCGGCGCCTGCTCCACAATGGCGTGCACGTTGGTGCCCGACATGCCGTAGGAGGAGACCGCCGCGCGCCGCGGGGCGATGCTGTCGTCGACCGGCCATCCGATGGCCTCCTGCGGTACGAACAACCCGGTCTCGATCGTGGCCAGGTGCTCGGGCAGCTGATTGAAATGAAGGTTCTTGGGCACCACACCGTGGTGCACCGCGAGCACCGCCTTCATCAGGCCCAGCACACCGGCAGCCGACTCGGCATGGCCGAAGTTGCTCTTCACGGAGGTAAGCGCGCAGCGACCCGACGTGCCGTACACGGTCGACACACTGGTGTATTCGATGGTGTCACCCACCGGCGTGCCGGTTCCGTGCGCCTCGACCATGCCGACGGTCGCGGGGTCGACATCCGCGACGGCCAGGGCCGAGCGGAAGACGGCAACCTGAGCATCGCCGGACGGCGTCAGAATATTGTCGGTTCGGCCGTCCTGGTTGGAGGCGGTACCGCGAATGACGGCCAGCACCCGGTCGCCGTCGCGTTGCGCGTCATCGAGTCGCTTGAGCATGACGACGCCGCAGCCCTCGGCGCGTACGAAGCCGTCCGCCTCGACGTCGAAGGAATGGCAGCGGCCGGTTGCCGACAGCATTCCCTGACCGGAGGCCGAGGCATAGAGGCGAGAGTCGAGCATCAGCATGACGCCACCGGCGAGGGCCATATCGCTCTCGCCGTCGTTCAGGCTCCGGCAGGCCTGATGTACCGCAACCATGCTCGACGAGCAGGCGGTGTCCATGGTCAATGCGGGACCGTGCAGGCCGAGGGCGTGTGCCACCCGGCCCGACGCCATGCTGAACGGATTCCCGGTGAACGCGTAGGCCTGGTCGAAGGCGCCGGCGTCGCTGGTGACCATGGCGTAGTCGTCGTGCGACATACCGATGAACACACCGGTGGACGTACCGGACATCGACGCCGGCGTGCGGCCGGACTGTTCGACTGCCTCCCAGCAGGTCTCCAGCAGCACGCGATGCTGCGGATCCATCGCGGTGGCCTCGCGCTCGTTGATCCCGAAGAAGTCCGGGTCGAAGCCGGTGACGTCATCGATGAATGCGCCCCACTTCGACACCGACCGGCCCTGCACACCGGACTCCGGATCGTAGAGTTCGTCAGCGTCCCAGCGTTCGGCTGGAACCTCGGTGACCATGTCGTCGCCGCGCAGCAGGGCTTCCCACAGCTTGTGGGGGGAATCGATACCGCCCGGGAGCCGGCAGGCCATGCCGATAACGGCGATTGGGGTTAGGGAGGATCCGCGCACTTCGCTCACACCTCGTTCTTCGTCAATGCGGGCCACGATGTTTCACCTGGGAGCCGCCTCAAGACCATCCACGCGGAACGCGCCATTGCGTTTCACATCAACTTAAGGTTGCCAGTGCTGCCGATAGCTTAACTGATCGGTGCCGGAATCGCGAGATTTCTCTGTCGGCTCAAAAAAGTGAAATAGCCGCTGTTTCAGCGCTTCGCAGACTCGATGGCAATCCTCGCTTAATGTGTTAGCTGGCGCTGACAACCGGTGGCGGCCCGCCTGGCCTGCCCCGGCCGCCGGGCTGATCTGCGCTCACCGCTATTACCAATGTTCAGATGGTATTTCGGTGTCCTGCGGCATCGGCCACACCTGCCCTTTGGACGTCCCTGACCGCCCCTGCCATGCCGCTGCTGCGAGGTTGCGACAGCATTCCATGCTCATATTTGTCGACTTACCGCAAATTACCGCATCCAGCAAACTATTGTGAAATACCATCGGCACCGTCGAGAAGCCTCCGGGCAAACTGTTGGCAATTGTGCGGATCTCCGAATGCCGACTGGGCGGCCGGCCGGTACGAAGCCGAACAGATCGCGCCCGATGCTGAGAGTTCAGGCTACCGACTCTTCGCCTTGCTTAAGCTTTTAACCAGTGATTCCCTCTCTGCCGCCGGAACTCCGGCAACTAAACTGAGAGTAGCCTGAGAGGGTCTGGTATCTACCGAATGGGCGCGCCATAACCCGTCAGCTGATATCAACAAACCACTCGGTTTACATTGTTCATCAAGCGTTGACGGCGAACCAGGCAAAGAATCAATAAATAATCTGCGAGTTATGTAAATTCGAACCTCTCAATTCGTTGAAAAAACAGCCGGACAGCCCTGCAACAGTGCTCCAATAATGTTTCAAACGCGAGCGGGAGCCCTCGCGCAGATGTTAGCTAGATCACCCGGGGCCGGGCGTGGCGCCTAGCCTGCAACCGCACCTGGCCCAGGAGAACGGAACGCCGAGCCATGCTCGGTGATCGGCACGAACCCGTGCCGGCGAGCCGCGGCGGCATCTCGGCGCACCAGTGCGCCCATAGTCACAAAGCCGGTCTGATCCGCCGCCAGCAACGGCGTCAGCAGTCGGTTATGAACAACGGCGAATGCCAGTCCCGCCTCGGGAATGGCCCAACCGAATGCCCCTCCGAGGCCGACGTGACCGAACCCGGGCAGCACTGCAGGCACAGACAGTCCATGGAACCCGAGATGGAATGCCATCGGCAGCAGGAGGTTGCGATCAGGGCGCAGGTTGCGGCGTCCGGTCAGAGCCGCCACCCGCTGCGCCGACAGATACCGCCGGCCGTCTATTTCGCCTGCGTTGGCGATCGCGCCGTACATCCGGGCCAAAGCCCGAGCGGTCGCGACGCCGTTGGCGGAGGGAATCTCGCTGTCCAGCAACGGCATATCGCCCTGCACAACGGTTTTCATGCCCGGGAAGTACATCGAACCGAATGCAGCAGACAACTCCAGCGCGGCGAGGCGGGGGGCCACCGCATTGAACACCGGATTGGGAATGTTGGCCTGCGGGCCGATGATGCTCGCGACGCGGGTCGGCGAACCCGCGGGCGGGCGTCCGAGGTGGATGCCGTCGGTGCCCAGCGGTTCTGCCACCTCGATCCGGATCAATTCCCGCATACCCCTGCCGGTGACCGAGCGGGCCAGGCCGGACATCAGCCAGCCATAGGTAATCGCGTGATAGGCGGATCTACCGAGGTGGGCATCGGCGGGTGCCGCCGCGATCCGATCCTCCATGTAGCGGTGGTTGAGGAGTTCGTGCTTGCCCACCCCGCGCAGGTTCGACAGTCCCGCCCGGTGCCGCATCACGTCCCGGACGGTGATCTGCGCCTTTCCGTTGGCGCCGAATTCAGGCCAGTACTCGGCCACCGGGGCGTCGTAATCGATCAACCCTCGGTCAGCCAGTCGATGAATGACAGTGGATGAAACACCCTTGGTCGCCGAAAACACCATCGCCGCGGTATCGGCCGACCACGGCACCGTGCCGCGCCTGTCAGACCATCCGGTCCATACGTCCACAACAGGCCTACCGTCGAGATAGACCGCGAATGCGCCGCCACCGAACCGCCGATGCGGGAATAGGTTCGCGAAACCTCTTACTGCACAGGCGAAACCGGGGTCAGCGGCACCATGAACCCCGCGGGGCAACGCCGCATGATTACCACCAGATGTCACCGGGGTCACGACAGCGAATGTACAAGCTGAACACGCCTTCGCCGAAAATCGTTGCCGATCTGTTAGATTCGCCCCTCGGCGGCATCCAGAATCCGTTGGGCCGCAAGGGCGGGTGTCAGCTCGCCATCGCGGACCTGCCGTTCGACCTCGGCACGCATACCTTTCACCGCAGGATGGCTCAGAACCCGGTCCAGCACGGTGTCGCGCACCATCGACCACGTCCAGTCCACCTGCTGAGCGCGCCGCCGAGCCTGGAAATCACCGGCTTCGGTGAGCACTTCGCGATGCTTGAGCACGGTGTCCCACAACGTGGTCAAGCCGTCACCGTGCAGCGCACTCAGCGTCAGCACCGGTGGGCGCCACAGTGTTTCGCGGGGATAGATCAACCTGATCGCCGACGCCAGCTCACGCGCTGCGGAATCGGCTTCGATGGCATGCTTTCCGTCGGCCTTGTTGACCACGACGATATCGGCAAGTTCGAGCACACCTTTTTTGATTCCCTGGAGCTGATCTCCGGTGCGGGCCAGAGTCAGGAATACGAACGTGTCCACCATGTTGGAGACCGTGACCTCCGACTGCCCCACCCCGACGGTCTCCACCAGAATGACGTCAAAACCGGCGGCCTCGAGTAACACGATGGTCTCCCGGGTGGCCCTGGCTACGCCGCCGAGGGTCCCGGAGGTCGGCGACGGCCGGATATAGGCATCCGGGTGCACCGCCAACCGCGCCATTCGGGTCTTGTCCCCCAGGATCGATCCCCCGGTACGCGTGGACGACGGATCGACCGCCAGCACCGCCACCCGGTGACCCCGACCGATCAGGTACATGCCGAGTGCCTCGATGGCGGTGGACTTCCCCACACCGGGAACCCCGGTGATACCCACGTGCATAGCGCTGCCCGCATGCGGCATCAATTCCAGCAGCAACTCCTGAGCCTGCTCACGATGGTCAGTGCGGGTCGACTCGACCAGCGTGATCGCGCGTGCCAACGCGGCGCGGTCGCCCTCACGGATCGCTCCGGCGAGCACTCGAGCGTCGCTGTGGTCCTCCATCAGCTCAGTTCGTAACCCAACCGCTCGGCGAGCTTGTGCAACAGGCTCACCGCCGCCTCGGCAATGACCGTACCGGGCGGGAAGATCGCGGTGGCGCCGGCAGCGTACAACTCGTCGAAGTCACCCGGTGGGATCACACCACCGACCACGATCATGATGTCCGGTCGGCCGACCACCGCCAGCGCCTCACGAAGCGCGGGCACCAGGGTCAGGTGGCCGGCGGCAAGTGACGACACACCGACAACGTGGACGTCATTGTCGGCCGCCTGCCGTGCCACTTCATCCGGCGTGGAGAACAATGAGCCGACATCAACGTCGAATCCGATATCGGCGAATGCCGTTGCGATGACCTTCTGTCCGCGGTCGTGACCGTCCTGGCCCATTTTCGCCACCAGGATCCGAGGCCGACGGCCGTCGGCATCGGCGAACTTCGCCACCAGTCGGGTGGCCTCCGTCAGACCGGTGATTCCGCCTCCTGAACTCACTGCGCCCTGTCCTCCCCCTCGGCTCACTTCGTCGCGGTAAACCCCTGAGATGGTTCGAATTTCGGCCTGGTGACGCCCATACACCTTTTCCAGTGCATCGGAGATCTCCCCCACCGTGGCCTTTGCCCGCGCCGCGTCGATGGCCAGTGCCATCAGATTGTCCTCCAGACCGGACCCTGCGGTCGGTCCGGCTGCCCGGGTGAGTTCAGCCAGCGCTGCCTGCACCGAGGTCTCATCGCGTGCCGCGCGAAGCTGCTCCAGCTTCGCGAGCTGCTCGCTTCGGACCCGGCTGTTCTCCACCTTGAGAACCTCGATATCAATGTCCTCATCGACCTGATACTTGTTCACACCGATTACCGGTTGCTGTCCGGAGTCGATTCGCGCCTGGGTTCGCGCCGCGGCCTCCTCGATGCGCAACTTGGGAATGCCGTCGCTGATCGCCTGCGCCATCCCCCCGCGCTCGGCCACCTCGGCGATGTGGGCGCGGGCACGCTGCGCCAACTGATGGGTCAGCCACTCGACGTAGTAGGAGCCTCCCCACGGGTCAATAGGTCGGGTTGTGCCGGACTCCTGCTGCAGCAGAATTTGGGTGTTACGGGCGATACGCGCGGAGAAGTCGGTGGGCAATGCGAGCGCCTCGTCGAGCGCGTTGGTGTGTAGTGACTGAGTGTGCCCCTGGGTGGCGGCCATCGCCTCGATACAGGTGCGGGCAACGTTGTTGAATGGATCCTGGGCGGTGAGTGACCATCCCGACGTCTGCGAATGGGTGCGCAGCGACAGGGATTTGGGGTTCTTCGCCCCGAATCCGGCAACAAGTTCACTCCACAGCAGACGGCCGGCCCGCAACTTGGCGACCTCCATGAAGAAGTTCATTCCGATACCCCAGAAGAACGACAACCGGGGGGCGAACTTGTCGATATCCAAACCGGCGTCCACACCAGCCTTGAGATAGTCCACCCCATCGGCGAGCGTGTAGGCCAGTTCGAGATCGGCTGTGGCGCCTGCTTCTTGGATGTGGTAGCCCGAGATCGAGATCGAGTTGAACTTGGGCATCTTGATGCTGGTGTAGGCGAAGATGTCCGAAATGATCCGCATCGATGGCTGCGGCGGATAAATGTAGGTGTTGCGGACCATGAACTCTTTGAGGATGTCATTCTGGATTGTGCCGGCCAGTTTCTCCGGCGGTACGCCCTGCTCCTCTGCGGCAACCACGTACAGGGCGAGGATCGGCAGCACCGCGCCGTTCATCGTCATCGATACTGACACCGCCGACAGGTCGATTCCGTCGAAGAGTTCCCGCATGTCCAGGATCGAGTCGATCGCCACGCCCGCCATCCCAACATCACCCTGCACTCGCGGGTGGTCGGAGTCATAACCACGGTGGGTGGCCAGATCGAAGGCCACTGAAAGACCCTTCTGCCCGGCCGCGAGGTTGCGCCGGTAGAAGGCATTGGAATCGGCGGCAGTGGAGAAACCCGCGTATTGGCGGATGGTCCACGGCTGATTGACGTACATGGTGGGATACGGCCCACGGATGAATGGCGGCGCACCGGGAAAACTGTCCAGCGGATAGCCCGCCGCCACTACGGCA
The DNA here is from genome assembly GCA_037138275.1 of Mycobacteriaceae bacterium. Taxonomy (GTDB): domain Bacteria; phylum Actinomycetota; class Actinomycetes; order Mycobacteriales; family Mycobacteriaceae; genus Mycobacterium. The sequence continues at coordinate 16,189 of JBAXIR010000002.1, forward strand.
TCGCGGTCGGAGCCGGTGTACAGCGGTTTGACGACGATATTCTCCGGGGTGTGCCAGTCCAACTGTTCGGCCGTGTAACCGTGGGCAGCCGCCGCTGCGGCGATGTGGTCGGCTGCCGCTGCGGCCGTGGGTGTGGCGGCCGGGCGTTCGCCATGCAGTGGGACATCGGCGAAGCTCGGGATCGCACCCATGCCGGCGGCGACAACGCCAGAGATCATTTCGGTCATGCTCCCAATCCGTCCAGCAGGGTCGAAAGCGCTTCCACCGCATCGATTTTGGCGGTGAGATAATCGTCTGGCCGGGCCTCGGGTGGCACGTCGGCTACTGCCTTACTCGGACCCGCGAGATAGATCCGTTGCACTCCGGCCGCGCGGGCCGCGGTCACGATAGCTGCCACCTCGTCGCCGTACCGGGAGTCGGTGCCGCAGATGACCGCGACGGAGGTGCCTGCGTCGCGCACGGCTTCGCCCACGACGCCGGGTTCGACGGTGCCGGGATTGACGGCCTCAACTCCGCCGGATGCCAACAGATTCGCGGCGAATGATGTTCGGATGTTGTGCTCGGCGAGTGGGCCCAGTGGAAGCAGCAGTGCCCGCGGACGTTGACCGGTGCGCACAAGGTGCGCATCGGAGCGATCGCGTAGCGCCTCAAACGGCTTCGCGTACCGCAGTCCCGTGGACGGCAAACCGGTCTGCGGCAGTGGCGGTTCGGAGAGATTCGGGAATTCGTTGATGCCGGTAATAGCGGTGCGCCGGTGTGCGATGTCGTCGGCACGACGAGCCCGCACCTGGTCGATCTGCTCGGTGACGTAGCCGATCGCTTGCCCGAAACCACCGCGGCCCTCGACCTCCTGAATATGCGACCATGCCTGCGCGGCAAGGGTTTCGGTGAGTCGCTCGACGTACCACGAGCCGCCGGCGGGGTCGAGAACGCGACCGACGCCGGACTCTTCGAGCAGCAGCAACTGGGTGTTACGGGCAATCCGCCGGGCGAAGTCAACGGTCATTCCGGGAAATCCGCCCGGGATCGCCGCATCGAATGGCAAGACCTGCACCGTGTCGGCTCCCCCGATGCCCGCACCAAACGCTGCCACGGTGGTGCGCACCATATTCACCCAGGGATCCCGCTGCGTCATCATCGCCGCAGACGTGACCGCATGTACCGTCGCAGCGCCGTCATCGGGGTAGCCCAACACATCGGCCACCCGTGCCCACAGTTGCCGGGCCGCACGGAACTTCGCGATGGTCATGAACTGGTCGTCGTCGGCAGCCAGTCGGAAGCTGATCTGGTGCAGCGCATCGACAGCAGCTATTCCGGCGGCGGTCTGCAGGCGCAGGTAGTCAAGGGCCGCACAGATCACACCGGCCAGTTCCCAGGCGGCCCCGGCCCCACAGTTGTGGAAAGCAGGTCCGTCGATGGTGATCGTTCGCACGCCGCGCTTGCCGGCCAGGGTGGTGGCCACCGCAAGAACCTCCTCGACAGTGCTGGTGTCGGTGCCGCCGAGTACGGCGGTGAGCGGGTCAGCACCGAGGTCGATGGACATCGACGCGCGCCTTGCGTCGTCCGCTCCGGCCACCAGGGCAAGCACCGCCTGGGCCGCCGCCGGGAAATCTGCACCGGCATCCAGCATCACCGGCGCGAGTTCGAGGTACACACCCTCGAGCCAACGGTCGAGTTGCCCGGGCGCCACCCCGCCGTCGCCGACTCGCAGCACCAGCGCACTCACGCCGTCGACAAGCGCGCCGAGGATGGCGACGTTGCCCTCTGTGGCGGTACCGGCGAAGTTCGGCGCCGGGAACTGCTCGGCCACCTTCCAGCCGGCCAGTACGTCACGGTGGCGGTCAGCGCCGCGCACGAACGGCCACTCACCCGGCAGTGGCGCTTCGCCCAGCCCATCAGTCGCGGTGTAGAGAGCATGAATCTCAAAGCCCTCGTAGGTCGGCGAGTCCAGTAGTCGTTCGGGTTCGTCAGGGAGTTCGGACCGATCCCGTCGACCGGTCTTGGCCATCACCTCGGCGACGGCACTGCGCCACCGCGCGCCCTGCAGTTCTACCGACACCGGCGGCTCCCATTGTCCTGTGGCAGCCGACGCCGCCTGATCTCAGGCTAAAGGATCGCCCTGCGGTCAGTGTCGTGTGTTCCCCCGGTGACTCAGCTCACGATTCGCCGACCCGACATATGCGGCCCGTAACCTTGGCACACGTGACAATCCCCGGCGTGAGCGCTCTGCGCAGGGTGGGTGCGGCGTTGATCGTCACCGCCCGGCAGGTGAGCCGGACCCGGATCGTGCTCACAGCTCTCGCCGTGGCCGCAATCATCGCGATCGTGGTTGTGGTGCCGCTGCCCACCGCCGTGCAAATGCGGGATTGGTCGTCGGCGATGGGCGCTTGGTTACCGATCGCATTTCTCGGTGCGCACGTCGTCGCCACGGTACTGCCGTTTCCGCGGACCGCGTTCACCCTTGCAGCCGGATTATTGTTCGGACCGGCGCTCGGCATCGCGATCGCGGTGACGGCCAGCACACTGAGCGCCCTGGTCGCACTGCTCGGAGTTCGCGGCCTGGGCTGGCAACTCAACTCAGTACGCACCCACCCGGCCATCACGGAACTCGATAATCGGCTGCGCACCCGGGGATGGCCGGCCGTGCTGTCGCTGCGGCTGATTCCGGCGGTGCCGTTCTCAGTCCTGAACTACGCCGCGGGGGCGTCGTCCGTGCGGGTCGTGCCCTACCTGCTGGCGACGATGGTCGGCCTGCTGCCCGGAACGTCGGCCGTGGTGATCCTTGGCGATGCATTGACCGGCAACATCAGCCCGCTGCTGGCTCTGGTGTCACTGTGTACGGCCGCCCTCGGCGTCGCCGGGCTTATCTACGAGACGCGGCGTTACCGGCGCGAGCACCGGTCGATGGAGAAAGACGGGACTACAGCACCCCGAGGATGACTGCGGCCGCCGGGATACCGCACCGGTTCCGCAGGTCCACCGATGGGGCGCGCAGCGCGTCCAATTCCGCCTTGACCTGCGGGTTGGCCTGGAAGTATGACTGCACCTGAGCCCTGACAGAGTCTTTGTTCTGCCCCTGTAGGTCGCTGAGGAAGTTGTTGACGTCCGGATTGTCGAGGAGGTATCCCGTAATCGCGACATCGACGCCGGCAGCCACGTTGGTCACGTCGGCGAGGGTGCAACCGGGCGGCGGCGCGGCGACCGCCGGCGTCGCCAGGCCGAGCAATGCACCGCCGGTGCCGAGGACCAGTGCGGTGGCGCGGACGGACTTGAGTGCGAATGTCATGGGGCTCCCTGGGATGCGTTTTGGGTTAGCTTAAGTCAGGTCAGTCCAGACCTCCACTCGCGGGGGCCGTTAATACTGGGTAGACTGCAACCCTTGGGGAGACCTCGGCCTCAATCGACTCAAAGGACACGCCCTGATGCAACGGTTACGACAGTTCCTGATTCTCTCCGCCGGCGGCCTCGGAGTCGCGGCCGCACTCTTCGCCGCACCGGTTGCCGGCGCCGACGAGGATGGCGGCGGCGGCCCCAGCAACCCACTGATGCCGACCTGTGAGACATCGGGTGGCAGCTCGGCAATCGGCGGCCAGACCACCGATTGCGCGAGCCCGGGCAATTCCCAGATCACTGCTACCCCGAACGATCTCGGAGTCATGGGAGCCGAGAACGGGTTCTACGGGTTCCCGGGCGTCTTCTGATCATCGCCTGAACGGTTTCACCCACCGGGTGGAGCCTCGATAGCTTCCGGCACCGAGAGTTGCTCGATGGCTTCCGCGGCCGGCAATCTCGGCGCCTCAACGGCCATCGTCGACGAACGCGCTTCAGCTTCGGCTTTGGCGACCGCCTCCGCGATATCCGGATCGGTACGGGTGTTGAACCAGTCGGCGACCTCCTCGGAATCGTCGGCGGGCCTGGGCGTGTCGTTCTCCACCGACGGCTGATACCGGAATACCCCGTCGGTGCCCGGCGCGCCGAGCAGTTTGGTGAAACCCTCCAGCGCGGAACCGAAGTCGCTGGGGATGAGCCACACCTTGTTGGCCTCACCCTGAGCCATCAGCGGCAGTGTCTGCAGATACTGATAGGCCAGCATTTCCGGCGTGGGCCGGCCTGCCCTGATCGCCGCGAACGTCTTCTCGATGGCCTTGGCCTCGCCCTGGGCCTGCAGGTACTGCGCGGCCCGTTCGCCCTGCGCTCGAAGGATCCGGGACTGTCGCTCGGCCTCGGCCGCCAGAATGGCAGCCTGCTTAGCACCCTCGGCGGCCAGTATCTGCGCCTGTTTCTGCCCCTCGGCCTGTTTTATCGACGCCTCCCGGGTGCCCTCCGCGGTCAGGATCACCGCTCGCTTCTCCCGGTCGGCGCGCATCTGCTTCTCCATCGAATCCTGGATCGACGGTGGCGGATCGATACTGCGTAACTCCACCCGTGCCACCCGCAGTCCCCAGCGGCCGGTGGCCTCGTCGAGCACACCGCGCAGTTGCGCGTTGATCTTGTCGCGACTGGTCAGGGTTTGCTCCAGGGTCATGCCTCCGACGACGTTACGCAGCGTCGTTGTGGTCAGTTGCTCCACGCCGACGATGTAGTTGCTGATCTGGTAAACCGCCGCCTGCGGACTCGTCACCTGGAAATAGACCACGGTGTCGATGTTGACGGTGAGGTTGTCCTCGGTGATGACCGGCTGCGGCGGAAAGGACACCACCCGCTCGCGGAGGTCGACGCGGGCCCTGATCCGGTCGATGAACGGGATGAGCAGGGTGAGTTGTCCGGACACCGTCTTGCTGTAGCGCCCGAGTCGCTCGATGACGGCGGCTTCAGCCTGCGGGATCAGCGCAACGGACTTGCCCACGACGATCACGGCGAAGATCACCAAAACCGCCAGCACAACCAGACCGGTGATGGCACCGTCCATGTCGGATCTCCTTATTCGGGGCTTGTCGTGGGGTTGTCCTTATTCGGACCCTGCCATGGGGCCTGTCACAGCGTCTTCCACACCACAGCGGTGGCGCCGTCGATATGCATCACCGTCACCTGATCGCCGGGTTGATAGACCTCATCATCCTGGTAGGGCCGGGCCGTCCAGACCTCCCCGTCCAGCTTGACCTGGCCGTGGTGGCGGCTGACCGGTTCCAGCACCAGGGCCGGCTTGCCCTCCAGTGCCTTCACCGGATCCAACAGGCCCGCGCCACCGGTCAGCCGGCGCCGCGCTACCGGACGCACCAGCAACAGCAGTAGCAACGAGACGACTCCGAAGACGACTCCGTCGGCCCACAGTGGCAGATCGAGCAGCCAACTGGATCCCGCCGCCGCCAGCGCACCGCCGCTGAGCATCAGCAGCGACATGTCACCGGTCAGCGCCTCAGCCCCGGCCAAGCCAAGTCCAGCGATCAGCCAGATCAGAGCCGCGGGCACAGTGCCACTCTACGCGCAGATCGACGGCGCGTCCGGTGCCGATCAGCCGCCCGCCGAACCACTACACTCACGACCATCATGTGGTGTCCCAGTGTTTCGCTTTCGGTGTGGGCTAACGCCTGGCTGGCCGGCCAGGCCGCACCCGATGATGTTCTGGATGCGTTAAGTGCCTGGGCCCCAATACATTCGGTCGCTGCCTACGATGCCGTAGCGGCCGGACGAACCGGATTGCCATGGCCGGATGTCGATCAGGCCGGCGCGATGTCCCTATTACAGACGGTGCGCACCGCCGCGGGTCGCCGCCGCGATGGGACCTGGCCCGCTGCCCCGGCTATCGGCCTCGCGTTACCCGTGCCGGGCGACGTGCGTGGCCTGCCGGCCGGTACCCAATTCCAGCGTGACGCGTTGGACGCCGGGGAGGCGATCGTGGTTCGGGCGCTCGAGGGCGAATCCATCGGCCTGGTGCCGGCGTTCGAATGCGATGCGGACGACGAGTCCGCAGTGCCGGAGATCTCCGTGCTGTCCTGGTCGGTGTACTCGCTGCCCACCGGCCCCGCGCCCGAACACATCAACCTCGGAGATGCCGAGTACTCGTTACGGTCTGCTGTCCGATCCGCAGCCGAAGCCCTGGGCAGCCTGCAGTCGGTACCCGGGTGTGCGGATCCGCGCGCCCTGGTCGAAGAGGTCCTGCAGGCCGGTAGCTACCATCGGATCCCCGACCACGCCCCGGACCGGGCCCTGCGGGTGCTAGCCACCGCAGCCCATGTCGACGCGATCATCGCCGTCAGCACCGGGCCGGCACCACCGGCCATGCCGAGCGCAGCCGACGAGCGGATCGCCGATACCGCGATGCGGCCACTTGCCGCAGTCGTCCGCGCGGCGCGGACCGCAGCGGTCAGCGAGATCCTGCAGTCGGCCTGGTGCTAGCGGCGGCGGCTTTCGCGCTCGCTTCGCAGTCAGCTGTGCAAAAGCGGCCGTTGATACTCGACCCGTAGCCCGGAACCGGCTCGGGCCCAACGACTCTCGACGGCTCCAGGTCTGCGCGTTTCTCATCGAGCAGATCCAGGGCGAGTTGGGCGAAACGAGGTTGGGCGTTGGGCGTCGTTGCTCGGGCGAGGGCGATACCAAGCGCGTCGGCCTGCTCGGCGAGTTCGCTGTCCAGATCCCAGATCACCTCGATATGGTCGGCGACGAAACCGATCGGGCAGACGATCACGGCTTTGGTGCCGCGTTCGGCCAGAGCCGAAAGGTGTTCGGCCACATCGGGTTCCAGCCACGGAACCTGCGGCGGGCCTGATCGGGACTGCCACACCTGATCGTATTCGCCATACCCCGCCGCTGCCGCGACCAGGCTGGACGAATAACCGACCTGGCGCGGATACAGATCCGGTCCGCACCGATCGGCCGCCCGCAATGGAATCGAGTGCGCGGTGAAGACCAGTCGCGCGTGCTCGCGCAGATCCGCAGGCAGGGTCGCCGCGGCCTCGGCGATCCCGTCGGCGAACATGGCGATCAGCAGGGGATGGTCGAAATACTGCCGTAGTTTGGTCAACTCCGGCGCGCCGGAACCGACGACATCGCGGGCGCGGGCGATGTCCTCCTGGTACTGGGTGCATCCGGAGTAGCCACCCCATGCCGAGGTGCTGAACACCGCCGCGCGGGTGACTCCGTCGGCCGCCATCGACGCCACCGTCTCCTCGATGAACGGGTGCCAGTTCCGATTGCCGAAGTACACCGGCAGCTTCTCGCCGCGCTCGGCCAGTTCGACCTGGATCTGTGCGATCAACGCACGGTTGATCTCATTGATCGGCGAAACCCCACCGAAGTGCAGGTAGTGCTCCGCGACCGACACCAACCGCTCCGGCGGTATGCCCCGTCCACGGGTGACATTTTCCAGGAACGGCATGACCTGTTCGGGGCCTTCGGGTCCGCCGAAGGACAGCAGCAGCAGGGCGTCAAAAGACTCGGTCACAGCAGTTGGGTACTCGCGCCGCCGTCGGCGTAGATGATCGTTCCGGTGGTGGCCGGCAACCAGTCTGAAAGCAGAGCGCAGACGGTTTTGGCGACCGGGGTGGGGTCTTTCATGTTCCACCCCAGCGGAGAGCGCTGATCCCAACCCTCTTCAAGCATCTTCATTTCATCTTTGAATTCCTCGCCGAGGGCTCCACCCATGATCGCGCTCATCGCCAGGGTCCGAATCGGCCCTGCTGCAACGAGATTGGACCGCACGCCAACTTTTCCGGCTTCGCGGGCGACGAAGCGGTTGATCGACTCCAGCGCACTCTTAGCCACCGTCATCCAGTTGTAGGCCGGCATCGCCCGAGTCGGGTCGAAATCCATGCCAACGATGCCACCACCGGAATTCATGATCGGCAGCACTGCCTTGGCCAATGAAGCATACGAGAACGCCGAGACGTGGATGCCCCGGGCGACATCCTCATATGGGGCGTCGAAGAATGGGTTGATGCCCATTCCGCTGGGCGGCATGTTGCCGATGGAATGGACCACGCCGTCGAGTTTGTTGCCCTCCCCGATGACCTCGGTGATCCGGTCGGCAAGGGTGGCCAGGTGGTCATCGTCCTGGACGTTGAGTTCCAGCAGTGGCGCCGGTTGCGGTAGCCGGTCCATGATGCGCCTGATCAGCTTCAGCCGGTCGAAGCCGGTGCAGACGATTTCCGCACCCGCTTCTTGCGCGACTCGCGCAATATGGAACGCGATAGACGAGTCGGTGATGATCCCCGTAATGAGGATGCGCTTGCCCTCGAGAAGCCCTGCCATATCAGTCCTTTCTAGTGGCGCGGTGTGTGATCGTGGGCCGCTAGTGGCCCATCCCCATGCCGCCGTCGACCGGAATCACCGCACCGGAGATGTAACTCGCATCCTCCGACGCCAGAAAGCTCACCACTCCGGCAACCTCCTCGGCAGTGCCGACCCGCTTGGCCGGGATGAACTCCAGTGCGCCCTGTTGAATCCGCTCGTCGAGCGAGCGGGTCATCTCGGTGTCGATGTAGCCCGGCGCGACGACATTGGCCGTAACCCCAGCCTTGGACAGTTCCCTGGCGATCGAACGTGCCATGCCGATCAATCCTGCCTTGGACGCGGCATAGTTGGCCTGATTCCCGATGCCCCAGGTTCCCGAAACCGAACCGATGAAGATCATCCGGCCGAACCGCTTGCGCTGCATGCTGCGCGATGCGCGTTGCGCCATCCGGAACGCCCCGGTCAGGTTCGCGTCGATGACCGTCTCGAACTTCTCTACCGTCATCCGCATCAGGAACGCGTCAGCCGCTATCCCGGCATTGGACACCAGCACCTCGACCGGACCCTGGTGCTCCTCGACATCGGTGAATGCGCGATCGACGGCATCAGTGTCGGTGACATCGCATTCCACGCCGAACAAACCCTCGGGCGCTCCGGAACCGCGGTGTGTCACCGCCACCCGGTGTCCGTCGGCGGCCAGTCGCTGCGCGATTGCCAGACCGATCCCCCGGTTTCCACCGGTCACGAGGACTGAGCGGGAGACGAATGCAGGCTTGCCGGTCTCAGTCATGCCCGTCAACCTAGTGCCTCACCCGTCGGTGCCCGCAAGCAGGCTCGCGGGGGCCAATGAACGAAATCAGCCGGGCAACCGACGGTTGAGGAGCACCGCCGCCAGAGCCGATAGCGCCAGCAGCAGGGTGCCCAGCCGCAGCCAACCAACACTGGCGTCGCCTTTAACCGTCTCGTAGCCGATCTGGTCCTGCAGCGAGGTGAAGACCTCCTTGAGCTGTTCCAGAGTCGAGGCGCTGTAATGGGTGCCGTCGGAGAGTTCGGCGATCTTCTTGAGCATCGCCTCGTCGACGGGTACCGGCTGACGCTGGTCGTTGATCTCGACATATCCGTACGGCGTGCCGAATGACACCGTCGAGATCGGCACGCCCTGATCCTTTGCCGTCCGCGCCGCGGTGTAGGCGCCCTTGGGGTTGTCCGGGTTGGACGGCACCGTCTCCTTGCCGTCGGACATCAGCACGATTCGTCCCGGTGGCGGTCCATCGCCGCCACCGATGACGGCCCCGACGGTGGCGATCGCCTGCAGCGAGGTGAAGATCGCCTCGCCGGTGGCGGTGCGGTCGGCCAGTTGCAACTTGTCGATGGCGATCTTGGTGGGCTCACGATTGGCCGTCGGCGACACCAACACCGTCGCGGTGCCGGCGTAGGCGATCAGGCCGAGATTGATACCGGGGGTGAGTTGGTCGGCGAACTGCTTGGCCGCCGCCTGGGCCGCCGATAGCCGGCTCGGCTCGACGTCGGTGGCGCGCATCGACTGCGAAACGTCGATCACCAGCATCACCACCGCACGGTTACGGGGGGTGCGCACATCGTTCTGCGGTCCGGCCATCGCGATGGTCAGCAGCAGCAGTGAGCCGATCAGCAGAATGGCGGACAGGTGCCGCCAGCGGTTGGGGCGTTTGGGCGCAACGCTTTCCAGCAGTTCCATATTCGCGAATCGGAGGATGCGCTTCTGGCGGGCCAGTTGCGCGATGACGTATAGCGCCGCCAGACCCGCGACAAACGCAAGAAACACGAAAAACCACGGGTGCGCGAAATCGGTCAGTGACATCGGCCCGAAGAACGGCAGGGTCATCGGTGGTTCCCGCTCACTGACTGCCCGCCAGCGCTCCGCGGCGCCGCGAGGCGACGAAGCGCACGATGTCGGCGATCCAGTCCCGGTCGGTGCGCAGTGTCATCAGCGGTGCGCCGCAGCGGCGCAGTGTCCGGGCCACCTCGGCGCGGTGCGCGGTAGCGGCCCGGGCGAAGTCGTCGCGCAGTTGCGCGTCGATGGTGAACTCACGGGTGACGCCGGACTCGGTGTCCTGCAGGATCACGTCGCCGACGTCGGGCAACTCCACATCGCGGGGATCCAGAACCTCGATACCGAGCACCTCGTGCCGGGCGGAGATGGCCCGCAACGGCCGCATCCAGGTGATCGGGCCGAGGAAGTCGCTGATGATGACGGCCATACCGCGACGGCGTTCCGGCCGACGCAGCGCGTCGATGGCGGCGGACAGATCCCCGCGGACCCCCAGTGACGCGCGCGGCGAGGTGGCGATAGCCCGCAGCAGCGTCTGCTCATGCTGACGACCGGATCGGGCGGGAACCCGAATCACCCTCTCCCCGTTGGCGATCACCGCTCCGATCCGGTTACCGCCGCCGCTGTTGAGATAGGTGATCGCGGCGGCCGCCGCGACGGCGAGGTCACGCTTCTCGCAGCCGGTGGTGCCGAAATCGAGGCTGGCGGACATGTCCACCACGATCCAGGTTTCCAGCTCTCGGTCGGCGATCATCTGCCGCACGTGCGGGTGGGTGGTGCGGGCGGTCACCGACCAGTCCATCCGTCGGACGTCATCGCCGGGTTGGTAGAGGCGCGACTCACCGGGCTCCGAACCGGGGCCCGGAATCAGGCCGAGATGGTTGCCCTGCAGCACCCCGTCCAGCTTGCGCTTGACCGTGAGTTCGAGCGTCCGCAGTGCGGCCGAAAGCCTTGCGTCGTCGATCTCACCGCGCTGGAAGGAAGGCGGGTGGACCGCCTGCGGCTGACCAGCCGCATCAACGGCGGGAGTGGACTCGCTCACCGACCGATGGCGCCTGCCGCGGCGGGCGCCGCAGGTGGCACGGGGGGAGCCTGGGGCGGGGCAACGTTGTGTCCCTGTTGCGGAACAGCATTTACCTGGGGCAGACCGACGGTCTGCAGGATCCGGTTGATCACCGTCTCAGCCTTGACGTCGTCCGCCAGTGCGTCGTAGGTGAGAACCAGGCGGTGCCGCAGCACGTCGGGAATCACCTCGATGACGTCCTGCGGGACCACGTAGTCCCGCCCGCGCACCAATGCCAGCGCGCGGGACGCGGCAATGATGCCCAGTGATGCGCGCGGCGAGGCACCGAACGCGATCCAGGACTTGACGTCGGGCATTCCGAACTGCTCGGGGCGGCGGGTGGCCGTCACGACCCGCACGACGTAGTCGACCAGGGCGTGGTGCACAAAGTTGTTGGCGGCGACGTCCTGCAGGCGCTGCAGGTCACCAGTATCGAGGATCGCTTTCGGTTCGGGTGGGTTGACGCCCATCCGGTAGATGATCTCGCGCTCCTCCTCCGGGGAGGGATAGTCCACGTTGATCTTGAACAGGAAGCGGTCGCGCTGAGCCTCGGGCAGCGGATAGACGCCCTCGTTCTCGATGGGGTTCTGAGTTGCCATCACCAGGAACGGCTTGGGCAGCGGGTAATCGCGTCCGCCGATCGAGATCTTGCGCTCGGCCATGACCTCAAGCAGGGCTGACTGGACCTTGGCCGGCGCGCGGTTGATCTCGTCGGCGAGCAGGAAGTTACACATCACCGGGCCGAACTCGATGTCGAACTCCTCGCGGCCCTGCCGATAGATCCGGGTGCCGATGATGTCGGTGGGTACCAGGTCCGGGGTGAACTGGATGCGGGCGAAGGTTCCGCCGACCACTTTGGCGAAGGTCTCCACTGCCAGCGTCTTGGCGACGCCCGGGACACCCTCGAGCAGAACGTGGCCCTTGGCCAGCAGGCCCACCAGGATGCGTTCGACGAGTTGGTCCTGGCCGACAATGATCCGCTTGACCTCGAAGATTGCCCGCTCCAGGGTTTGCACCTCGCTGGTCAGCGCGCTACCACTGGAGGCTGCTGACATGGATCCGCTCGGGCCGCCATAGCCGGCGGGGACCGCGGGCGAGCCACCTGGTGACGTCATCGACTTCCTCCACAACTGTTGGTTGGCACAGGACCGCGTGCCCGTATTCGTCCGGGCAGCACCGTGCCCCGGGGACAACTATTCCAGGCGTTGGGGAATCCGTCGATGCGGGTCATCCGCAGGCTCGTCGGGACCCCGGCTGGATCAGGTCTCGATGATGCGAGTCAGGTAGGGCGTCATACCCGCGGTGCGGACCGGACTGACAGTCACCTGACCAGCCGCCGAGGACGCCTCCATCATCTGTCCCTCGCCCAGGTAGAGGGCCACGTGCTGAGAGCCCCCGGGTCCGTAGAAGATCAGGTCGCCGCGCTTGGCCTGGGACGGCGCGATGTGGCGGCCGGTGTCGTACTGGTCGCCGGAGTACTTGGGAATCTGGACCCCCACGCCAGCGAAGGCATACCGGGTGAAGCCGGAGCAGTCGTAGCCGACCTTGCCGGCGTCCTGGTCCACACCGGTGCTCGGCCCGTTGATCGCTCCGCCGCCCCAGGAGTAGGGCACCCCGCGCTGGGACGCGCCGCGGCGGATGACGTACTCGATGGCCTGCGGACCGTTGACCCGACCCCCGGGCAGCGCCGCCGGACTGCCGCCGATGCCGAGGCCGGCCAGGAACTTGCGCCCGAGGTCCATCGTCGACTGCGCCGCCTGCTGGGTGAATGCCAGCGACGCCTGCGCGACCGCGACGGGATCACCGGGTGCCCCGGCGCTGAGCAATTTGGGCAGGGTCGGATCCCACGATTCCTCGGCGGCCGCGGGAGCGGCGGATCCGAGCCCAAGCCCAAACGCCGCGACAATCGCGACCAGTAGCCGGGTTACTCGAGAAGTGTTGCTACGCAACGGATTCACGGCATCACCATTCGACGTAGCGGACAACGAACGGCGTCATTCCGCTGGTTCGAACCGGTGCGATACGGACCGTCGCGCCGGTGTAGGGCGCCTCGAGCATCTGCCCGTTACCGAGGTACAGCGCCACGTGCTGACTACCGCCCGGGCCGTAGAAGATGACGTCCCCACGTCGCATCTGGGCCGACGGGATCTGGCGGCCCGCGGTGTACTGCGAACCCGAATAGTGCGGCAACTTGATACCCGCGCCGGCGAAGGCGTAGAGGATCAGTCCCGAGCAGTCGAAACCGACCGTATTGGCACCGTCGTCGATACCCCGACTCGGTCCTGCCGCGTTACCGCCGCCCCACGAGTAGGGCACCCCGATCTGCGACTGGGCCCGCTTGATGACGTACTCGATGGCCTGGTTGCCGTACACCAGCGGGATGCCGCCGCCGTTGGTGATGCCGGTGTCGGTGGGCTTGAGGATGCCCAACTGCTGCAGGAACTTCTTGCCCATCTGCTGGGTGACCTGATAGGAGTTCTGGGCGATCTTCAGTATCGCGTTGATGATCTGGATGGGATCGCCGGACAGGAACGCCGAGGGCACCATCGGCAGCGTCAGGTCCCACTCGGAGAGCTTGCCGTAGGGCGGCACCTTGGCACCCGGGCCGGTGCCTGATGCGGCTGCTGCGGGATCCCAGCGGTCCCCCGATGCCGGGTCGACGGGTGCGGCCGCCAGTGGCACGGATGACGCGATGGCGGATTGTTCGAGTGCGGCCGCGGGTACCGACGCCGGAGCCGACCAGGCCCGAGCGGCATCGAGTTTCTGCTGCGCGGCCTTACGCTCGGCAGCCAGCCGGTCAATCTCAGTCTGCTGCTGCCGGAAGGTCTCCCGCGCCTTGGTCAGCGCCGCCACGGCGGCATCCTGGCTGCCTTGGGCATCGGCGACCGCCCGGTCGGCGGCCGCCTTGGCCAGCCGTGCCGCGGCATCGGTGTTGACGACTTCGGTACGGGCCCGCCGCAAACCCGCCATTACCTGCTGAGAACTCAGGGCCAGCGCCTGGCCGGCCGTCGCGGACGAGATGATCTCATCGGGTGTTCGGGCCATCACCAACGACGCCGACGGTCCGTTGATGTAACTGGCCGCGGCAAAGGTGTCGAATCGCTTCTGGGCGTCGATGATGGCCGCTGTAGCGTCCTGTACCGACTGCTGGCTGGCATCCACCTGCTGCTGTGCGGCGGCCGCCGCGTCGCGGGCATCTTGGACCGCAACGATCGCCTTGTTGACGCTCTCCTGCTCGGTCTGCACCGCGGCACCGATGTCCTGGAGGCGCTGATTGGCCTCGGCGACATCGGCGACCAAGGCGGCCAGGCCGTTGGCCGGCGCCGCGGGCTCGGCCTGAGCCAGGCCCGGTACCGACAGGGCCATCGCGACGGTGAGGGTCAGTGGGCAGACCGCACGGGTCGCCCGAACACGAGAACCGCGAGGGGTTGAACTCATTCGACTCTGACTCCTCATTTGCTCCGGAAAATCCCACCAGTCACTCAGGTCACATGAGTCACTTCAATAACAATGGTGACAGTTGCACCGTACGTCACAATTGTCGCAGGGGAAACCAGAGGCAAGAATTACAAGTTTGTCATTCGAATGATGTGACCTAACGGTGATCTTATGGCGCTGCCATAAAGGGCCGTTTTCCCTTGTCGGACTAGGTTTTTGGCGCCGCGCTGTGTTTCGCCCAACGGTGCAGAACTCGGGTGATTACTGCTGCCACGGATACGCCGATTACGAGCGTCACCGTTAATGCTGTCCAGGAGAAATCCGGGGTGTTCAACTGATCAACGAAATTCTGCGCTCCCTGCACCGGATTAGGCGCCGTCTTGACCACATCCTGACCAGCCTCGAGCAGCACCCGGTCATAACTCGTGCTGTACGAACCTGCCCAGCCCGGGCTGATCACCAGGACCGTGGAACCGGGGTGGGCCTTGCCGACCTCGGTGGCGATATCGCGTAGCGGGGTGTCGAGTATCGGGCTCTTCTCCATGACGACGACCTTGAGGTCCACCCCGCGATCCTTGGCGCCGGCGACTACCTTCTGCAGACCGGCGACGTCCGCGGCCGGGGCGGCCACGCCGTCCGCGGCGACGTCGGCCATCACCTTGCCCATGCAGTCGGCAACGGGCGTGGAAGAAGCCAGTCCGACAGCGCTGCACACCTCCGCCGGGATGTAGGTGGGCGGGTGCAGGGTGGTCACGGCCCAGACGGTACCGCGGACGTCTTCGCGGTGTCAGCACACGCGCCGATGCAGCCCGCGCCGAACTGGGAGCCGGCGCCGCGGTATCGGCGGATCCGCCGCGAGGCAGCACTATCGCGGCCGTTAGGATTCGCCCTGCCCGCCAATGACAGCCCGTTGACGGGAACACCAGACGCGGGAGTTGATGTGAGCAGCGCTTCGTTGAATCCGTCCTTGAACTCATTCCAGGCTCGCGACACCCTGACCGTCGGGGACCGCAGTTACGAGATTTATCGCCTCAACGCGGTTCCCGGCACCGAGAAACTTCCCTACAGCCTCAAAGTGCTCGCCGAGAACCTGCTGCGCACCGAGGACGGCGCGAACATCACCGAAGACCACATCCGGGCTATCGCGAACTGGGACCCTGCCGCCGAACCCGACACCGAGATTCAGTTCACCCCGGCGCGGGTGATCATGCAGGACTTCACCGGCGTGCCGTGCGTGGTGGACCTGGCCACCATGCGCGAGGCCGTCACCGCACTGGGCGGCGATCCGGAGAAGGTCAATCCGTTGGCCCCCGCCGAGTTGGTCATCGACCACTCGGTGATCCTTGACTTCTTCGGCAACGCCGGCGCCTTCGAGCGCAACGTCAACCTCGAATACGAGCGCAATGGTGAGCGGTATCAGTTCTTGCGCTGGGGCCAGAGCGCATTCGACGATTTCAAGGTCGTCCCGCCGGGAACCGGAATCGTGCACCAGGTCAACATCGAGTACCTGGCGCGGGTGGTGATGGAACGCAACGGCGTCGCCTACCCCGATACCTGCGTCGGCACCGACAGTCACACCACGATGGTCAACGGCCTGGGCGTGCTGGGCTGGGGTGTGGGCGGTATCGAGGCCGAGGCGGCCATGCTGGGCCAACCGGTGTCGATGCTGATCCCCCGCGTCGTCGGCTTCAAGCTGACCGGGGAGATCAAGCCGGGCGTGACGGCCACCGATGTCGTGCTGACCGTCACCGACATGTTGCGCAAGCACGGCGTGGTGGGCAAGTTCGTCGAGTTCTATGGCAGGGGTGTGGCCGAGGTGCCACTGGCCAACCGCGCGACGCTGGGCAACATGAGCCCCGAATTCGGTTCCACCGCAGCGATGTTCCCGATTGATTCCGAGACCATCAAGTATCTGCGGCTGACCGGACGCACTGACGAACAACTCGCCCTGGTCGAGGCCTACGCCAAGACCCAGGGCATGTGGCACGACCCCGACCACGAGCCGACGTTCTCCGAATACCTCGAACTGGATCTCTCCACGGTGGTGCCCTCAATCGCGGGACCGAAGCGTCCGCAGGACCGGATTG
Organism: Mycobacteriaceae bacterium; assembly: GCA_037138275.1. Classification (GTDB taxonomy): domain Bacteria; phylum Actinomycetota; class Actinomycetes; order Mycobacteriales; family Mycobacteriaceae; genus Mycobacterium. The sequence continues at coordinate 32,756 of JBAXIR010000002.1, forward strand.
CGCTCACCGACGCAAAGAACGCCTTCCGTAAGGACATCCACAACTACGTCGAGGAGAATCACCCGGCTCCGGAGACCAAACTCGATGAGGCCGAGGAGGAGTCCTTCCCGGCCAGTGATCCGGCGGCGCTGTCCTTCGCCGACGACGGTGCGGTCGATGCGCGGCCATCGGCTGCCGGCGGTGCGCATGGCCGGCCGAGTAAGCCGGTGCTCGTGCGCTCGGCCGAGCAGGGCGAGTTCGTCCTCGACCATGGCGCGGTCGTGGTCACCGGAATCACCTCGTGCACCAACACCTCCAACCCATCGGTGATGCTCGGCGCGGCACTGCTTGCTCGCAAGGCCGTCGAAAAGGGCCTGACCACCAAGCCGTGGGTCAAGACCAACATGGCGCCCGGCTCACAGGTGGTCACCGACTACTACAACAGGGCCGGTCTGTGGCCGTACCTGGAAAAGCTGGGCTACTACCTGGGCGGATACGGGTGTACCACCTGCATCGGCAATACCGGACCGCTGGCCCCGGAGATCTCGAAAGCGATCAACGACAACGACCTGTCGGTGGCGGCGGTGCTGTCGGGTAACCGCAACTTCGAGGGTCGCATCTCCCCCGACGTCAAGATGAACTACCTTGCCTCTCCCCCATTGGTGATCGCCTACGGCATCGCAGGCACCATGGACTTTGATTTCGAGTCTGATCCCCTGGGCACTGACACGCACGGCAACGACGTCTTCTTGACGGATATCTGGCCTTCACAGCAGGAGATCGACGACACCATCGCGTCGGCGATCAACCGGCAGATGTTCGTCGACAGCTACGCCGATGTGTTCAAGGGTGACGAGCGCTGGCGCAACCTGCCCACCCCGGCGGGCAATACGTTCGCGTGGAATCCGAAGTCGACCTACGTGCGCAAACCGCCGTACTTCGACGGAATGCCCGCCGAGCCGACGCCGGTGCACGACATTAAGGGCGCCAGAGTCCTTGCCCTGCTGGGTGATTCGGTGACTACCGACCACATCTCGCCCGCCGGTGCCATCAAGAAGGGCACGCCTGCGGCGCAATACCTCGAAGCCAACGGGGTCAAGCCGGCGGACTTCAACTCGCTGGGCTCGCGGCGCGGCAACCACGAGGTGATGATTCGCGGAACGTTCGCCAACATCCGGCTCAGCAACCAGGTGCTCGCGGGTTTGGGAGAGGTTCCCTCCGGTGGCTACACCCGCGACTTCACTAGGGACGGCGGCCCGCAGGCGTTCATCTATGACGCCGCGCAGAACTACGCCGCGCAGAAGACCCCACTGGTGGTACTCGGCGGCAAGGAATACGGCTCCGGTTCGTCGCGTGACTGGGCGGCCAAGGGCACCAGCCTGCTCGGTGTGCGCGCGGTGATCACCGAGTCATTCGAGCGTATCCACCGCTCGAATCTCATTGGCATGGGCGTGATCCCGCTACAGTTCCCCCCGGGAGAGTCGGCGAAGACGCTGAAACTGGACGGCACCGAGGTGTTCGACATCAACGGGATCGAGGACCTGAATAAGGGCAAGACCCCGAAGACGGTTCACGTCACGGCCACCAGGGCCGACGGGTCCGCGGTCGAATTCGACGCCGTCGTGCGGATCGACACCCCCGGTGAGGCTGATTACTACCGCAATGGCGGGATCCTGCAGTACGTGCTGCGCAATATGCTCAAGGCAAGCGCAACCTAGGCGAGTTCGATGAGGCTCGAGTACTCCTCGGACCAGTAGTCCTCGGTGCCGTCGGGCAATAGGACCACCCGCTGGGGCTCGAGTGCCTCGGCTGCGCCGGGATCGTGGGTGACCAGGACCACGGCGCCGAGGTAGCTGCGCAGCGCGTCGAGCACCTGCTCGCGGGACGCCGGGTCGAGGTTATTGGTGGGTTCATCGAGCAGCAGCACGTTGGCGGTGGAGGCGACCAGTCCAGCCAGGGCAAGACGGGTCTTCTCACCGCCGGACAGCGTGCCCGCAGCCTGGTCGAGTTGCGGCCCGATGAACATGAAGGCACCGAGCAGACTGCGCAATTCCTGCTCGCCCGTATCGGGTGCGGCGTGACGGATGTTCTCCCACACGGTCGCGGCCGGGTCGAGGGTGTCGTGTTCCTGCGCGAAGTAGCCGATCTTGAGTCCGTGTCCGGGTTCGATCTCGCCGGCGTCCATGGGTTCGGCGCCGGCGATCAACCGCAGCAGGGTGGTCTTGCCCGCCCCGTTGAGTCCGAGCACCACCACCCGGGATCCGCGGTCGATGGCCAGATCGACTCCGCTGAAGACCTCCAGTGAGCCGTAGTTCTTCGTCAGGCCTTTGATCACCAGCGGAGTGCGGCCGCACGGCGCGGGGCTCGGAAATCGAATTTTGGCGACCTTGTCCGCCACGCGCTCATCGTCGAGGGCAGACATCATTCGTTCGGCCCGGCGCAACATATTTTGCGCCGCAACAGCTTTCGTGGCCTTGGCCCCCATCTTGGCGGCCTGGGTGCGCAATGCCGACGCCTTCTTCTCTGCATTCGCCCGCTCGCGGCGGCGGCGCTGCTCATCGGTGGCTCGGGCGTCGAGATACTTCTGCCAGCCCATGTTGTAGATGTCGGCCTCGCCACGGACGGCGTCGAGGAACCACACCCGGTTAACGACGTCGGCGAGAAGTTCGACGTTGTGACTGATGATCACCAGTCCGCCGGTATGCGCCTTGAGGAAATCGCGGAGCCAGCCGATGGAGTCGGCGTCGAGATGGTTGGTGGGTTCGTCGAGCAACAGTGTCATAGCGGAACCGGCGCCGGAGTCGCTGGCGGCGAACAGAATTCGGGCTAACTCGACCCGACGGCGTTGGCCGCCGGACAGCGTGCGCAACGACTGGGTCAGCACGCGCTCGGCCAGACCCAGGCTTGCGCAGATCCGTCCCGCCTCACTCTCGGCCGCGTAGCCACCGAGTGCGGCGAAACGTTCCTCGAGGTTGCCGTAGCGGCGGATGGCCTTATCGCGCTCGGTCTCATCAACGACCTCGGCCATCAGCACCTGTTGCTTTTCCAGGTCAGCGATCAGGGTGTCCAACCCGCGGGCCGACAGCACTCGGTCACGGGCCAGCACATCGAGGTCACCCTCGCGCGGATCCTGTGGCAGGTAGCCGATCTCACCGGTGCTCACCACGGATCCGGCGTAGGGCTGACTCTCCCCCGCCAGGATCCGCATCGTCGTGGTCTTGCCGGCACCGTTGCGACCGACCAGTCCGATCCGGTCGCCGGGCTGGATCCGCAGCGCCGGCCCTTCAGCGAGGAGCAGGGTACGTGCGCCTGCGCGGACCTCGAGGTCCGTTGCGGTGATCATTGGCGCCGCTCCTCCTCATCGCTTCGCTCTGCATCGTCGCCAGCGCGGATCACGCGTTGCGCTCCTGTGCCTAGGGCTTGTCGTCGGTGAAGACCGGGGCGCGCTGTTGTGAACGCGCGGCAACCGCCTCTTCGAAATTGGCGGTAAGCAGGCGCACATAGAGTTGCCCGAGGCCCTCGGCCTGCATATGTCCCTCCAGGGTACCGGCGTCAAGTCCGGTCCACAGCGTGCGCTTGGTCAGCTCGGTGCCGGGCCTCGAGAACCCGGCGATCCGCTCAGCAATGTCGTAGCAGGTCTCCAGTAGGTCCCCGGCCGGCACCCGACGGGATACCAGGCCGATCCGTTCGGCCTCGGCAGCATCAACATCGCGGCCGGTGAGCATGATCTCGAAGGCGCGCGACGAGCCGATGGCTCGCGGCAGCAGGTAGCTCAACCCCAGCTCGCTGGCGGTCAGCCCGTTATTGATCCCGGCGGCCCGGAAATAGGCGTCCGCCGCGGCCACCCGGATATCGGCGGCCAGTGCCAGACACAGTCCCCCGCCGATCGCCGCGCCGTTGACCGCGGCGATGATCGGCTGATGGAGCCGGCGCATGGCCAGGATCACCTCGTCAAGGATCTCCATGGACCTCAGCGCGTATGTCGGGCGGGTCAGCCCGTCGACGTGCGGGACCGACCCGGCCGACTTGTGGTCGGCACCGGAGGAGAACCCGCGGCCGGACCCGGTCAGCACGACCACCCGCACGTCGTTGTCGTGGGTGAGTTCGGCCAGCACCTCCCGAAGCGGCACCATGACGTCGAACGCCATGGAGTTCATCCGCTCCGGGCGGTTCAGAGTGACCAGGGCGATATGGGGCCGGGGACGGTCGACGAGAACGAAGCCTGAGTCACGATTCACCAGTGCACGTTATCGCGTGCACCGGCAGCGGTGTCAGAGGTCGGTGACCGCTGACGCGTCGGCTGCCGCGGCATCGAGGTCGAAGTCGCGGATCTGTGTGATGAGTTCCTCCAGCGCTGCCGGCGGGAGCGCGCCGGACTGGCTGAACACCAGATGACCCTTCTTGAACGCCATCAGCGTCGGAATGGCACGGATCTCGGCGGCGGCGGCAAGCTGTTCTTGCGCCTCGGTGTCGACCTTGCCGAAGACGATGTCGGGATGTTTGTCCGACGACGCGGTGAAGGTGGGCGCGAAGGCCCGGCAGGGGCCGCACCAGGAGGCCCAGAAGTCGACCAGCACAATGTCGTTGCCGGAGACGGTGTCGTTGAAGTTCTCTGCGGTCAGGTCTTGGGTAGCCACGTGGGGTGCAACGCCGGGGCCCCGTGATTGTGTTCCCGGACGATCAAAGGCGCTGCCGATGGCCTCAACAGGCGCTGTTGACAAAACAGTCCAGCAGAATTTTGGTAACCCCGTAACCGGGAGCCTGGGTCTTCCTGATGGTTTGCGTTGGCGGAATCACGATGCCCGGGAAGGCCTGCTCGAGGACTCGGGTGCCGGACCGGAAGCCGTACCGGGACCACGCGATGTCCTGCACCGCGTCGTCCTCCATGGCCGGGATGAGCTTCTTACCGGCCTCGGTCAGGCTCAGGATCGGATGGTCGTTGAAGATCGTCGGCTCGGGATACAGCGTCACGATCCCGGCCGGAAAGACACCGTTGTTGCGGGTGGTGACCCATTGCAACAACTGGCTCTCGTAGCCGGCCAGCAGACCGCCCGTCTGCTGGATCACCCACTGTTCGAAGGCGCTGTCGGATCCGGTGCGCATCAGGCCCTGGGCATCGATCAACGCTTTCACCTTGGCCAGCGACGCGCCGGTCTGGGCGACACTCGCCGGCTGGTAGGGGTTGCCGGACGCGATGGTGGCCAACTCCAGTTGAGCGAGCGTCATCCCGGAGTTCGAGGTGGCCGGGTCGCTGCTGTTGATCAGGACCGGTCCGGCCGGCAAGGTGACGCCAAGGTCCGACCATGATTTGCCGGGCAGCAGGTACTCCTCCAGCAATCTCCGAAGGTCGACGATGAAATAGTTGCCGTCCCGCAGTGCGACGATGCCGGCCTTCTGTAGACCGTCCGCGGCTTCTTTGTTGGCATACAGCACTTCCGGCGACTCCAGGACAGATGCTGCCTCATAGTCGTTACCGAACGCCTTGCTATTACCAGATCCCTCGAAGACGGCCTGCGCGCTCGCCGAGGATGGCCACAGGCAGTCGACCTTGCTCGCCCTGAGCTCATCAGGTGGAATCTGGACCTGCTTGTAGGACCCCTTCGGAATGAAGTTGACCTCAACGCCGTACGAGTCGGCGAGAATCCTCTTCACGTCCGGATCATTGATCAATTCTTCTTTTTCGGATCCGCCGTAACAGGTGATCCGCGTGGCGCCGCCGCTCGCGAGGCCGCCATCGCCGGAGCGTTTGGCGAACATGATCACCAGGACGGCCGCGATCAACGCCACGACGATGCCGACGATGCCGACGTAGAACAGAGCCTTCGACTTTTTCATCGGTGCCCGTTCACGACAGTTCCGGCGGCGGGTTCATGTTCAGCGCCGTGAGGGAATTGATGTAGTCATCCATCTGCCGGGCCGAGAGTTCCCTGTCGGGTTGCGAGGTGAACTCCGCGAACCGCCGCAGTTCCTGCTGACCTAGCCGGACATACTCCGGGTCACCGCCGTGTTGAACGTGGGTATACGACTCCAGCGTGCTCTGGACGCCTGCGAGATAGGACAGGCTCCGCTGCGCCAACGGCAGCCCGACGCGAATGTCGCGCGCACGGATCAACTCGATCATCCGCGGCACACCGTCGCAACCGGCCTGTAACGCGGCCGCCGTCGTCCGGTCGGTGACCCGGTGACCGAGTGCGCGGATCGCGGTGGTGGTCGTGGTGATCTGGCGGATGTTCTCCTCAAGATCGCTCTGCGAGTCCGACGGTGCAAGGTAACTCAGCGTGAAGCCAACAGACACCGCCAGCACGATAGCCAGGATCACCGCGATGGGCCAGGTCACACCCAGGGCGAAGAGAACCACGAATCCCACTGCGCCCGCGGCCAGGGCCGCCAGTATCGTCCGCTGCGATGGTGCCATTGCGCGCCCCCTACCTGAATCCCGCCGCGTCGCGCAGTGCGCCGACCAGATTGTCCTTGCGAATGTAGGTTCCGTTGGTCTTCGCCACGATGACGTTACGGAGATCCTGCTCATCGACATCGCCGAAGCCAATGGCGATGACCGGGATGCCCATGGCGGCAAGTTCGTCGATGGCGGTGTTGTCATGCCCACCGTCCTGACCATCAGTCATCAAGACGACTGTCTTCTTACGCGGATCCGCACCGTAGCTGCGGAACACCTCCGCCGCCCGCGCAAGGCAGCCCCGGATGTTGGTGCCACCACCCGGACCGCTGTCGGTGATATCCGTGCGGAGTCCGAGCAGATCGTCCCGCTTGTTACCTTCCACCGTCCACGGACCGCCCTTGATTCCGTCGTCAAAGATGAACACGGTTGTGCTGTCCCTCGGATTAGCCAGCAGCATGTATCTCTTGGCGGTGTCCGGGTCGAACAGGATGTCGGCGGCGCTCGTCACGCCGTTCCAGCCGTCGCCCTTCATACTTCCCGATCCGTCGATGCAGTATACGAAGTTGCCCGGTTGGCGGTACTCGGTGTTGTAGTTGAACAGTGCGCTCTCGATCACCGATGCCGACGGAAACCGGATCGGCTGCTCCTGGCGATCGGTGACGATGCCCCAGTCGCGCCTGAACACGGTGTCGGCGATGTTCTGCGGAAGGTTCGGCAGTTCCAGGCCACTGCTGTTGACCGGTCGTCGGCCGAGGCCCAGCAGTGCCTGCTGCGCATCAGGGCTGAGCAGATAGGTCTGCAGCGCGGCAAAATTCGCCTGTTTGTCAGGGTTGTCGCCGTGCGGCAGGAAGCCCAGCGGAGAATCGGCGAAGGCCAGCGAGCCCTGCGGGTACACCACCGTCATGGGTTCCTGTCCGCCTGCCACCCGATCGCGGTTCGCCTCGATGACAAGCGCCTCGTAGGTGAACAGCGCGTCGCAGCGGTCGGGCGCGGCGATGCACTCATCCATCAGCATCTTCGTCGACGGCGGCGTGTGGTCGAACTTGCTCATGACACGGGTGATCCCGCTGCGAACCGGTTCGGAATCCAACTGGTCCTGGGTCAGTGCCTTGCCCGGGGGGTTGCCCGCGAAGTAGTTGAGAAAACCGAAGAACGCGGTGGCGCCCGAGTTGGACTGGGTGGGATTGGTGATCCAGACCTTGGCCTTGCCGGCATCGACCACATCGAGAATCTGGCGAATCGAGGTGTCGCTACCCGGTGTGAATCCGAGCTTGTCCATGACGGGGCGCCAGCCCGCGAAGACGATCGGCGAGGAGAACATCGGCTTGGAGTCGACCAGTGTGTTGCACCGCTGGTTGCCGATCTGCTCGAACACCGTGGAGGCGAACCAGAAGATGTCGTAGGGTGGCAGCTTGTCGCAATTCTCGCTCAGCAGGTTCGCCTGATCGACCGAGCCGAGTTCTTTGGCGTTGCAGACGAGTTTGTTCTTCTCACACCAGGGCGCCACGATTTGTTCGAAAACCAGGTGTTGTTCGGAACCCATCACGATGTTCAGGACTCGTGGGTCGGCGCTGTAGGTGTCAGGTTTCTTATCCGCTGCTGACGAGCACCCGGCCGCGACCAGGGTCATGGCGGCGAGTGCGGCCGCGAACGCCCTACGCATAACTCAATCTTAACCGAGGTCTGGGTCAGAGGTCTGGATCAGACCGTGAACCCCAGCGCCCGCAACTGCTCGCGGCCGTCATCGGTGATCTTGTCCGGACCCCACGGCGGATTCCACACCCAGTTGATCTTGATCTCACTGACCAGACCGGCGCCCACCAGTGCGGTGAGTACCTGGTCTTCGATGACATCGGTCAGCGGGCAGGCAGCCGAGGTCAGCGTCATGTCCACCAGCGCCACCGTGCCGGTCTCAGTCTTCTCGACGTTGAGTCCGTACAGCAGGCCGAGATCGACCACATTGATGCCGAGTTCGGGGTCGACCACATCACGCATGGCCTCTTCCATATCGGCCAGTAACTCATCTGAGGCTGTGTCGGTCATTGCTTCTCCTCCGGTACCGGGCGGTGGGATGCCTGCGCCACCGCATCTTTGAAAGCCAGCCATCCCAACAGCGCACACTTCACCCGTGCGGGATATTTCGACACCCCCGCGAAGGCTACGCCGTCGCCGAGAACGTCCTCGTCGCCGGAGATGGTGCCACGGGATGACACCATCTCGTTGAACGCAGCCACGGTCGCCATGGCCTCGGTGACGGTCTGACCGATCACCAGATCGGCCAGCACCGAGGTGGCGGCCTGGCTGATCGAGCAACCCTGCCCGTCGTAGGAGACGTCGGTGACTCGTTCGCCGTCGTCGGACAGTGCCGCACGAAGGGTCACCTCGTCGCCACAGGTCGGGTTGACGTGATAAACCTCGGCGCCGAACGGCTCCCGCAGTCCGCGGTGGTGGGGATGCTTGTAGTGATCCAGGATCACGTCCTGGTACATCTGCTCGAGGCGCATCAGGAGAAAAATCCGATCGCTCGGCGCACACCGGCGATCAGCCGGTCGACTTCGTCCGGGGTGTTGTACACCGCGAACGATGCCCGCACCGTTGCCGCAACTCCGAAGCGGCGGTGCAGTGGGGCGGCGCAGTGATGGCCCACCCGCACGGCCACGCCATCGTCATCGAGCACCTGACCGACGTCGTGGGCGTGCACGCCATCGACCACGAACGCCACCGGTGAGTGCCGGAATTCGGGATCTGCCGGGCCGATGATGCGGACCTCGGGGATCTCGGCCAGGCCGGCCAGCGTGGCCGCGACCAAAAGATGCTCGTGGGCCGCCACCGCGGACATTCCGATCTCGCTGAGATAGCGCGCGGCCGCGGCCAATCCGACGACCTGGGAGGTCATCTGGGTGCCCGCCTCGAAACGCTGCGGCGGCGAGGCGTAGGTGGCCGAGGACATGGTCACGGTCTCGATCATCGATCCACCGGTAAGAAACGGTGGGAGTTCGGCCAACAGGCCGGCGCGGGCGTACAGCGCGCCGATCCCGGTGGGGCCGAGCATCTTGTGGCCCGAGAAGACCGCGAAATCTACTCCAAGCGAGGCGAAATCGACCGGCTGATGAGGCACCGACTGGCAGGCGTCCAGCACCGTCCACGCACCCACCAAGCTGGCTCGCCGCACCAGCTCCGCTACCGGCGGACCGGTTCCGGTGACATTCGAATGATGGCTGAAGGCAACGACTTTCACTCGCTCGTTAAGTTCAAGCGAATCCAGATCAAGGTGGCCATCATCGGTGACGCCGTACCAGCGCAGCGTCGCGCCGGTGCGCCGGGCAAGTTCCTGCCACGGAATCAGATTCGCATGGTGCTCGAGCTCGGTGGTGACGATTACATCGCCCGGACCGAGCGCATGTTCGAAACGGTCATCGCCGAGCACGAACGACACCAGGTTGAGCGCCTCGGTGGCGTTTTTGGTGAACACCAACTCCCCCGGACCGGCCCCGACGAACGCCGCGATATCGGCTCGGCCCTGCTCGAAGGCGTCGGTGGCCTCCTCCATCAACTGGTGCGCGCCGCGGTGCACCGCACCGTTGGAGGTGGTGAGGAACGCCCGTTCGGCGTCGAGCACCTGCCACGGCTTCTGCGAGGTAGCCCCGGAATCGAGATAGGCCAAACGGCTTCCGCCGCGCATCACCCGATTCAGAATCGGGAAATCCGCGCGAACCCGCTCCAGTTCGGTGGCGTCGAGTTCGACCGAGACAGTCATACGCCTACGACGCGGCGGTCGTACGCTCGGTGAATCGCACGTAGCCGTTCTCTTCGAGTTCGTCAGCAAGTTCCGGTCCACCGGAGGCCACGATGCGGCCGTCGACAAACACGTGCACGAACTGCGGGTGGATATAGCGCAGGATTCGGGTGTAGTGGGTGATCAGCAGAACGCCGGCGTGCTCGGCTTCGGCGAATCGGTTGACGCCCTCGCTCACCACCCGCAGTGCGTCGACGTCGAGTCCGGAGTCGGTCTCGTCGAGGATGGCGATCTTCGGCTTGAGCAGGCCCAGTTGCAGGATCTCGTGGCGCTTCTTCTCGCCACCAGAGAACCCTTCGTTGACGCTGCGTTCGGCGAACTGCGGGTCGATCTCAAGGTCGGTCATCGCAGCCTTGATCTCTTTAACCCAGAGTCGCAGCTTGGGCGCCTCGCCGCGAACCGCGGTCACGGCGGTGCGCAGGAAGTTCGACATCGAGACGCCCGGCACCTCCACCGGGTACTGCATGGCCAGGAAAAGGCCGGCGCGCGCCCGTTCGTCGATGCTCATCTGAAGAACGTCCTGGCCGTCGAGGGTGATCGACCCGGCCGTGACCCGGTATCTGGGGTGACCGGCGATGGCGTAGGACAGCGTGGATTTGCCAGATCCGTTGGGGCCCATCACGGCATGGGTCTCCCCCGACTTCACCGTCAGGTCGACGCCCTTGAGGATCTCCTTCTCCACCCCCTCCGGGGTGTCGATGACGACATGCAGGTTCTTGATGTCCAGTGTTGATGGATTCTGAGTGCTCATAACGCCGCTTTCGATTCGGTGATGGCCAGTTCGTGTTCGATGGCATCGGTCAGACGCTCACGGATCTCGGGTACCGCGATCTTGGCGATGATCTCGCCGAAGAAACCGCGCACCACCAAGCGCCTAGCCTGATCCTCCGGGATGCCGCGGGCCCGAAGGTAGAACAGTTGCTCGTCGTCGAAACGTCCGGTGGCGCTGGCATGCCCGGCGCCGGCGATCTCACCGGTCTCGATCTCGAGGTTGGGCACCGAGTCGGCGCGGGCGCCATCGGTAAGCACCAGGTTGCGATTGACCTCAAAGGTCTCAGTGCCGGTCGCCTCGGCACGGATCAGTACATCTCCCACCCAGACGGTGTGCGCATCGGGCTTGCCGGAATCGGGATCGCCTTGCAGTGCGCCCTTGTAAAGCACGTTGGATGTGCAGTTCGGCTGGGCGTGGTCGATGAGCAACCGCGATTCGAGATGCTGGCCCGCGTCGGCGAAGTAGAGGCCCAACAGTTCGGCATCACCACCGGGGGCATCGAAGCGGACGGTGGCCGCCATGCGCGCCACTTCGCCACCGAGGGTGACCGCGACGTGACGCAACACCGAATCCTTGCCCAGGCGGGCGTGCTGGGCGCAGACATGCACCATGTCGTCGGCCCAGTCGGCGATCCAGACTACGGTCAGCCGTGCTGCGTCGCCGATGACAAACTCGACGTTGTCGGCGTAGGTTCCGCTACCCCGGTGGTCGATCACAACCACGGCCTCGGCGAGTTCGCAGGCGCGAATCTGCAGATGTCCGTAGGCCGTCTTCCCGGATCCGGGGCCGGCCACGACGATCTCGACCGGAGACTCTGCGTGGGTGCCGCGGCCGATGGTGACGACTGTCGCGTGCTCGAAGGACGAAAACGCTTGGGCGGCAACGCGATCTGACGGAATCCCGCCCTCGCCGAGCCGCTGATCGCCTCGGGCTACAGTCTCGACGGTGACACCGGCCTGCTCAGAGACGCCGATCTGTGCCTGACCACTTACCGCGGCCGAACCGTCGTGCAACCCGCGGAGGCGCTTGAGTGGGGTGAACCGCCAGAGTTCGTCACGGCCACCGGGCACCTCGAAGGCGTTGACGTCGAAGGAGGCGAATTGCTCGCCCTTGTTGGCGGTAGCCAACGTCTGGCCCTTGTTCGTCGCGATATTCGCGGCGATGCCCTCGACCGCCTCAGTCAGATTCGGCATTGCTAACCGACCGCGCCTTCCATTTGCAACTCGATGAGCCGGTTGAGCTCCAGCGCGTATTCCATCGGCAGTTCCCTGGCGATCGGCTCGACGAACCCGCGCACCACCATCGCCATCGCCTCGTCCTCAGTCATCCCGCGGCTCATCAGGTAGAACAACTGGTCCTCGCTGACCTTCGACACGGTGGCCTCGTGACCCATCGTGACGTCATCCTCGCGGATGTCGACGTACGGGTAGGTATCGCTGCGACTGATCGAGTCAACAAGCAGCGCATCGCATTTCACACTCGAGCGTGACCCGTGCGCGCCCTTGTTGATCTGGACCAGGCCGCGGTAGGACGCGCGACCACCACCCCGGGCCACCGACTTAGACACGATGTTGCTCGATGTGTTCGGTGCCAGGTGCAACATCTTGGCGCCGGTGTCCTGGTGCTGTCCCTCGCCGGCGAACGCCACTGAGAGCACCTCGCCCTTGGCGTGCTCGCCGGTCATCCACACCGCCGGGTACTTCATGGTGACCTTGGAGCCGATATTGCCGTCGATCCATTCCATGGTGGCGCCGGCCTCGGCGCGGGCACGCTTGGTCACCAGGTTGTAGACGTTGTTCGACCAGTTCTGGATGGTCGTATACCGAACCCGGGCATGGGGTTTGACGATGATCTCCACCACCGCCGAGTGCAACGAGTCGCTCTTGTAGATCGGAGCGGTGCAGCCCTCCACGTAGTGCACGTAGGAACCCTCGTCGGCGATGATCAGCGTGCGCTCGAACTGACCCATGTTCTCGGTGTTGATCCGGAAGTAGGCCTGCAGTGGGATGTCGACGTGCACGCCCGGCGGTACGTAGATGAACGAACCACCCGACCACACCGCGGTGTTGAGAGCGGAGAACTTGTTGTCCCCGGCCGGGATCACCGTGCCGAAATACTGCCGGAACATCTCCGGCTGTTCCTTGAGCGCAGTGTCGGTGTCGAGGAAGAGCACACCCAGCTTCTCGAGATCCTCACGAATCGAGTGGTAAACCACTTCAGACTCGTACTGAGCCGCTACGCCCGACACCAGCCGTTGCTTCTCGGCCTCCGGGATGCCGAGGCGGTCGTAGGTGTTCTTGATGTCTTCAGGAAGCTCGTCCCAGGTGGCGGCTTGCTTCTCGCTGGAGCGGACGAAGTACTTGATGTTGTCGAAGTCGATGCCCTCGAGGTCAGATCCCCAATTCGGCATCGGCTTCTTGTAGAACGTCCGCAGCGCCCTGAGCCGGATATCGAGCATCCACTCCGGTTCGCTCTTCTTCGCTGAGATGTCGCGTACGACGGCTTCGGAGATACCGCGCTGGGCGCTGGCACCGGCAACATCGGAGTCCGACCAGCCGTAGCCGTAATGACCCAGCGACGCGATGGTCTCCTCTTGGTTGAGGGATTGAATCTCGGGGGTGGTCGTCATGCTGACGCTCCTTGCTCGTTGCTGGTCAAAGATTTGCTTGCCACAGGTTTGCTTGCCACAGATTTGCTTGCCACAGGTTTGCTTGCCACAGATTTGCTCGACACCGCTGGGCTCAGTGCTGACGATGTGGTCAACGTCAGCGGGACGTGGGTGGTGCAGGCGCAGTCGCCGTTGGCGATGGACGCCAACCGTTGCACATGGGTGCCGAGAACCTCAGAGATAGCCTGTTTCTCAGCCTCGCACAATTCCGGAAACTCTTCTGCGACATGGGAAACCGGGCAGTGGTGCTGACATATCTGGATCCCCTGCACGGGGCCGCCGACCCGGGCTGTGGTGGTGGCGTAACCGGCTCGGGTCAACGCGTCGGCCACGCCTTCTGCCGCGACCGCAACCGCCTCGTCATCCTCGGACTCCGCCGCCGGAACTCCGGCCAAGATCGTGTCGATGCGACGCCGGGCGAAGGACCTGACCGCCTCGTCGCCGCCGATCTCGCGGAGTTGCCGCATCGCGGCGGACGCCAGATCGTCGTAGGTGTGCTCGAGTTTGGCCCGCCCGGCCGGGGTGAGTCGATAGCGTTTAGCGGGTCGGCCACGGCCGGCCTGCTGCCAGGCCGCAGCCGGGTTGGCCTCCGCATCGCCACCGTCAACCAGAGCGTCGAGGTGCCTGCGCACGCCCGCCGCGGAAATTTCCAGGCCGCGACCTATCTCAGCAGCGGTGATGGATCCCGACTCCAGAAGCAGTCGCACGATGGCGCGCCGAGTGCGCCCGTCCTGACCCGACAGGCCACCGGAGACCGGCGAATCGTCAGGCAGGATTTTCACAACACCAGTGTGACGCAATTAGGTCCGCGGGTCTACCAAGGCCACCCTCACCTGCTCAGGCCGCTGTTGAGCGGCGGTTAGAGTGCGGCCAATCCGCTGTTCGGCGGCGGTTAC
>JBAXIR010000003.1:0-46790 GCA_037138275.1 Mycobacteriaceae bacterium
GCTTGTCGATGATCTTCTCGATGATGTTGGGCTTCTCGACGATCTTCTCGACGACGCGGTCGACAGGCTTCTCGACGGTGCGCTCAACGACATTGATCTTCTCGACGATCTTCTCGACGACGCGGTCGACAGGCTTCTCGACGGTACGTTCAACCACGTTGGGCTTCTCGATGACCTTCTCGACGACGCGGTCGACAGGCTTCTCGATGACCTTCTCGATAACGTTGACCTTCTCGACGACCTTCTCGACGACGCGATCGACCGGCTTGTCGACGACTCGCTCGATGATGTTGGGCTTTTCGACGATCTTCTCGACGATGCGGTCGACGGGCTTCTCGACGACGCGCTCGACGATCTGCTCGACGACGACCTCGACGATCTTCTCCACGACCTTGACGACCGGCTTCTCGACGGTGATCTCGACGATCCGCTCGACCGGCTTCTCCACGGTCTTGTAGACGATCTTCTCGACCGGAACCTCGATGATCTTCTCGACGATCTTCTCGACCGGAACCTCGACAGTCTTGGTGATGATCTTGTCAACCGGCTTCTCGACGACGCGCTCGACGAGTCGCTGGACCGGTACCTCGACGACCTTGTCGACGATGGTGACCACCGGCTGCTCGATCAGGCGCTGGACAGTGACGGCCTTGTCGACGACGTTGTCCTGAACCTCGACGAGGAGACGCTCCACAAGTCGCTGTACGTCGACCGACCGATCGACGACCTTGTCGACGACCGACACCACCAGCTTCTCGACCAGCCGCTGGATTTCGATCGGCTTGTCGGTGATCTTGTCGATGATGTTCACGACAGGGCGCTCGACGAGGCGCTGGACCTGAACCGGCTTATCGGTAATCGTGTCCTGCACGGTGACGACGGGGCGCTCGATGGACCGGCTGACCTTGACCGGCTTGTCGACGACCTGATCGACCACGGTGACGACCGGGCGCTCGATGGACCGGCTGATCTTCAGCGGCTTGTCGACGACCTGATCGACCACGGTGACGACCGGGCGCTCGATGAGGCGCTGGACACTGACCGCCTTGTCGACGACCCGATCCTCGACGGTGACAACCGGCCGCTCCAGCTGGCGCTGAACCTTGACCGCCTTGTCGACGACCTCATCGACCACCGTCACCACGGGGCGTTCGACCAGACGTGACACCTGGACCGGCTTGTCGACCACTTTGTCGACGGTGTCGACGACGAGTCGTTCGATGATCCGCTCGAGCGTCACCGCCTTGTCGACGACCTTCTCGACGGGGCGCTCTACCAGGCGTTGCACCGTGTAGGGCTTGTCGACGAAGTTCTCGACGATGTTGAGGGGTTGGTTGAGATCTTTGTCAGCCACAGGGTTCTCCCTTTCGCGCGTCCGGACCAGGCGGAGCGACCGTATCAGGGTCAACGGTGATTCCGCTAAGAATTCGGCACGTTGCTGAAACCGCACGTCGACGACGTGAGACAGTCCACAGCAGCGATCCGAAGCAAGCCAGGTCGACTTTTGTGTTCGAGTTAGAGATCTGAAGTTAGTCCGACGATTATTTGCCTTGCAAGGTTTTCGCCAAAATTCTCCGGAACGTCCCCCGCCGTTCACCGGTCGGGGCGCGCAGGTGGTTGCCACCGCAGTGGAGTCGGCCGGATTACCGCCACGGTTTCCGATCACGACGACCTGAATTGATCGCGGACCGGGCCGCGCCCCGCTAGTCCGCGCCGAGCAGTCGCCGCATCAGCCGATGGGCGCCGGCCACCACCTTGGCGCGGTCGGGATCGTTTCGCCCCGCGAGGTCCTCGGCGTTGCCGCCGGCGATCCATACCGGACCATTGCCCAACTGTGTCAGGCCTTCTCGGGCCACGTCTGCGGGTTCGGCGACGCGTAGGCCCGGCACGTCGAAGTTCAATCCGGCCCGCTCCATCGCGGGGGTTCGGGTGACGCCGAGGACGAGTTCCAGGACGTCGACATTGTGCTCGCGCAGTTCCAGCCAGAGACCTTCGGCGAAGATCCGCCCGAACGCCTTCACCCCGCCGTACACGGTGTGCCGGGCCGAACCCAGATAGCCGGCCATCGAGCCCACGAGCACAATTCCGCCGCGGCGGCGGTCACGCATCGCACGGCCGTAATGCTGGAGCAGCGCCATCATGGTGGTGACGTTCACGTCGATGACCCGCTGGAAAGCGGGCAGTTCGGCGTCCAGGAACTCCGCACTGGCTGTGTTCGCGCCGGCGTTGTAGATCAGCAACCCGATTTCCAGGCCGTCGGTGAATGAGGTGACCGCCTCCACTGCGCCGCTTTCCGCGAGATCGATTGGCAGAGTGCGTACTTCGACTCCGCGGCGGCTGCATTCCCGTGCTGTGGATTCCAGTGGCCCGGGTTTGCGAGCAAAGAGGACGAGGTTAAGTCCAGCGTCGGCCAACTGCAAGGCGAACTCGGCGCCCACTCCTTCCGACCCGCCGGCCACCACGGCCCACGGTCCGTATTTCGCAAACGACACCTGTCGATCATCCCGCACATCGGTCGCCGCGGAGATCGCCTGCCGGTTGGTGTCTGCGGGCGTCTGCTGGATTTGGCGCGTGGTAAGCCTGTCCGGTGTCTGACAGCCTGTTCGACCTTCCCGGCGACCCCGGTCTGGCGGCCGTAACTACGTCGGCGTCGGCACCTCTGGCGGTCCGGATGCGCCCGGCTGCGCTCGAGGAGGTGGTGGGACAGGCCCATCTGTTGGGGCCCGGGTCGCCGCTGCGTCGCCTGGTCGAGGGCACCGGCGCCGCGTCGGTGATCCTCTATGGCCCGCCCGGCACCGGTAAGACCACCCTGGCCTCGCTGATCTCGCACGCGACCGGGCGCCGATTCGAGGCGCTGTCGGCGCTGACCGCCGGGGTCAAGGAGGTCCGGGCCGTCGTCGATACCGCCCGCACAGCACTGATCCGAGGTGAGCAGACGGTGCTGTTCATCGACGAGGTCCACCGATTCTCCAAAACCCAGCAGGACGCCCTGCTGGCCGCAGTCGAGAACCGAGTGGTGCTATTGGTGGCCGCCACCACGGAGAACCCGTCGTTCTCGGTGGTCGCACCACTGCTGTCCCGCTCGCTGATCCTGCAACTGCATCCGCTGACACCGGACGATATCCGCGCGGTGGTGCGCCGAGCGGTCGATGATCAACGCGGTCTGGGCGGCGCGGTAGCCGTCGAGGATGACGCGGTGGAACTGGTGGTCAAGCTTGCCGCCGGCGATGCCCGTCGGGCGCTGACGGCACTGGAGGTCGCCGCGGAGACGGCAGCGGCGGCCGGAGACGCCGTCACGGTCGCGACCGTTGAACAGTCACTGGACCAGGCGGCGGTGCGTTATGACCGCGACGGTGACCAGCACTACGACGTGATTAGTGCGTTTATCAAGAGCATCCGCGGGTCCGACGTCGATGCGGCACTGCACTACCTGGCGCGGATGCTGGTGGCGGGTGAGGATCCCCGGTTCGTGGCGCGACGCCTGGTGATCCTCGCCAGCGAGGACATCGGAATGGCCGATCCAACCGCGTTGCTCATCGCCGTCGCGGCGGCACAGACAGTCGCGCTGATCGGAATGCCCGAGGCCCAATTGACCCTGGCCCACGCCACTGTGCACCTGGCTACCGCGCCGAAGTCGAACGCGGTCACCACGGCACTGGGCGCGGCGATGGGCGATATCCGGGCGGGTAAAGCCGGTTTGGTGCCTGCCCACCTTCGCGACGGTCATTACCCGGGTGCTGCCCAACTCGGTAATGCACAGGGCTACCGATATCCGCATGATGACCCGGATGGCGTTGTGGCACAACAGTATCCGCCTGATGAGATCGCAGCGGTCGACTACTACCGGCCGACCACGCATGGTGCCGAACGTGAGATTGCCGGCCGATTGGAGAAACTGCGCGCCATCATCCGGCGGAGGCGTCTCTAGACATCAGGCCCGAAGCCGAATCGCGTCGCCCCCTGGCGGCCCGTTCGGGTCGGCTTCCTGCGCGGCCCAGCGGTTAGCCCCGCCCGGTAATGTGAGACCTCTCCATGCTCGGGTGTGACCCATGCCGAGTGGCGCCCCAACCCAAGGACTCCCACCCGTGCAGACACATGAGATCAGGAAGCGGTTCCTGGATCACTTCGTGAACGCCGGCCATACCGAGGTGCCCAGCGCCTCGGTGATCCTCGACGATCCTAATCTGCTGTTCGTCAATGCCGGCATGGTGCAGTTCGTGCCGTTCTTCCTGGGCCAGCGCACGCCTCCCTATGACACCGCCGTCAGCATCCAGAAGTGCATCCGCACCCCGGATATCGACGAGGTGGGCATCACCACCCGGCACAACACCTTCTTCCAGATGGCCGGCAACTTCTCCTTTGGCGACTACTTCAAGCGCCGGGCGATTGAACTTGCCTGGGGTCTGCTCACCAAGTCGGTTGCCGACGGCGGTTACGGGATGGACCCGGAGAAGCTTTGGGCCACAGTCTTTTACGACGACGATGAAGCCGTCACGCTGTGGCAGGACGTGGCCGGACTGCCGACCGAACGTATCCAGCGTCGTGGCATGGCCGACAACTACTGGTCGATGGGTATCCCCGGACCGTGCGGGCCGTGCTCGGAGATCTACTACGACCGCGGGCCGGATTACGGCATCGAGGGTGGCCCGGAGGCCAACGAGGACCGCTATATCGAGATCTGGAATCTCGTCTTCATGCAGAACGAGCGCGGCGAGGGCACTTCCAAGACCGAGTTCGACATCCTCGGTCCGTTGCCGAGGCAGAATATCGACACCGGCATGGGAGTCGAGCGCATCGCCTGCCTGTTGCAGGGCGTCGACAACGTCTACGAGATCGACCTGCTGCGGCCGATGATCGACACGGTGGCCGAGCGTGCGCCCCGGAACTACGGCGCCGGCAACGCGATCGACGATGTGCGGTACCGGGTCATCGCCGACCACACCCGCACCGCGGCGATCATCATCGGCGACGGCGTCACCCCCTCCAACGAGGGCCGCGGTTACGTGCTGCGCAGGCTGCTGCGGCGCATCGTGCGCTCGGCGAAACTGCTGGGTATCGACACCCCGATCGTGGGTGCGCTGATGGCGGCCGTGCGCGACGCCATGGGCCCGTCCTATCCCGAACTGGTCACCGATTTCGACCGGATCAACCGGATCGCGGTGGCCGAGGAGACGGCGTTCAACCGCACGCTGGTGGCGGGATCGCGGCTGTTCTCCGATGCCGCCACCGCCACCAGGTCGGTCGGCAAGACCGTGCTGGGCGGTTCGGAGGCCTTCGCCCTGCACGACACCTACGGATTCCCTATCGAACTCACCCTGGAGATGGCCGCCGAGGCCGGGCTGACGGTCGATGAACTCGGCTTCCGGGAGTTGATGGCCGAGCAGCGCCGACGCGCCAAGGCCGACGCCGCGGCCCGAAAGCACGCCCACGCAGACCTGTCGGCGTTCCGCGAGCTGGTCGATGCCGGACCGACCGAGTTCACCGGCTTCGATGAGCTGACTTCGCAGGCCCGAATTCTGGGCATCTTCGTCGACGGCAAACGGGTTCCGGTGGTGGCTCATCATGCACGGGAGCACTCGGAAGCCGCGCCGACCGAACGTGTCGAGATCGTGCTCGACCGGACCCCGCTGTATGCCGAGTCCGGCGGGCAGATCGCCGATGCCGGTCAGATCACCGGTACCGGCGGCAGTACGACGGCCCGGGCTGCCGTGACGGACGTGCAGAAGATCGCCAAGACACTGTGGGTGCACCGGGTCAATGTTGAGTCCGGTGAGTTCGTCGAGGGCGACACGATCATCGCCGCGGTGGATCCGAAGTGGCGCCACGGATCCACCCAGGGGCATTCCGGCACCCATCTGGTGCACGCCGCGTTGCGACAAGTGTTGGGGCCCAACGCCGTTCAAGCTGGATCGCTGAATCGGCCCGGATACCTTCGATTCGACTTCAACTGGCAGGGACCGCTCACCGAGGAGCAGCGCAGCCAGATCGAGGTGGTCACCAACGAGGCCGTTGAGGCCGACTTTCCGGTGAACACCTTCACCACCGGAATCGAGAAGGCCAAGGCGATGGGCGCGATGGCACTCTTCGGCGAGCAGTACCCCGATGAGGTCAGGGTGGTGGAGATCGGTGGGCCGTTCTCGCTGGAACTCTGTGGCGGCACCCACGTGCGGAACTCCGCACAGGTCGGTCCGGTGACGATTCTGGGGGAGTCGTCGGTGGGATCCGGCGTCCGCCGCGTTGAGGCCTATGCGGGTATGGACTCGTTCCGCCACCTGGCCAAGGAGCGCGCACTGCTGGCCGGGCTCGCCTCAAGTTTCAAGGTGCCCTCCGAGGAGGTGCCCGGCCGGGTCGCGACCCTCGTGGAGCGACTCAGGGTCGCCGAGAAGGAACTTGATCGGATGCGCCTTTCCGCCGCGCGCGCCGGTGCTGCGAATGCCGTTGCCGCTGCGGAGGTCGTCGGTAAGGTCCGTCTGGTGGCGCAGCGGATGTCGGACGGGATGACCGCGGCCGACCTTCGGTCGCTGGTCGGCGACATCCGAGGCCGCCTGGGCTCCGACCCTGCCGTGGTGGTGCTGATCTCGGAGGTTGCCGAGGTCCGCGACGATCACAAAGACGATCAGCGAGGTATCGCCGTGCCCTTCGTGGTGGCCGCCAACGACGCCGCAGTGGACGCGGGCCTGCGGGCCGGCGACCTCGTCCGGGGAATCGCTGAGGCGGTGGGCGGCCGCGGCGGCGGCAAGGCCGACCTGGCCCAGGGTTCGGGCAGCGATCCGGGGGGTATCGACGCCGCACTGGCTTGGGTCCGCGCCGAGTTAGCGCGGAACTGAGGCCGGCTGATGTCCGAACACAACCGCATGCCGGACCGGCCGGGCGCCGACGACCCGGGACGGGGCCGTCGGCTCGGCATCGATGTGGGCACCGTCCGCATTGGGGTGGCGGTCAGCGACCCGGACGGCATTTTGGCGACACCGGTGGAGACCGTGCGCAGGGACTCCCGCGGCGCGCACCTTCGGCGGATCGCGTCGTTGATTGACGAGTTCGAGATCGTCGAGGTGGTGGTCGGGCTGCCCCGGACGCTCGCAGACCGCGCCGGTTCGTCGGCGCGTGACGCCATCGACGTCGCCGAGGCCATCGCCGAGAGGATCGCAGCGGTCCCGGTGCGACTGGCCGATGAGCGGTTGACTACCGTCAGCGCAGCGCGATCACTGCGGGAGGCAGGGGTACGGGCAAAAAATCAGCGGGGGATGATCGACCAGGCTGCCGCCGTGGAGATTTTGCAAGGTTGGCTCGACCAACGCCGCAATGCGGCACCGACCTGTTAAGCCGCAATGCGGCACCGACCGGTAAGAGAGTGACGATGCTTGAAGACGAAGGCCACGAGCCCGATCGCGCCCAGCCCGATCGCGCCCAGCCCGAGGCTGTCGGCGAGCCGCGCCGGACCCGGTCGGATCTGCGAGCCGAGGAGACCGGTCGCGGCCGCGGCAGGCTGCTGGTACTGGTGGGGCTGCTCCTTGCCGTCGTGCTGGGCGCAGTTCTGCTCGGCCCCAAGCTTTTCGGGGGACCCAAGGCTCCCGCCGACTTCACCGGTGATGGCGCCGAAGACATCGTGATCCAGGTCCAACCCGGCGATTCGGGATCGCTGATCGCCCAGAACCTGGTGGATAAAGGCGTCATCGCCGATATCGGCCCGTTCATCTCGGCGGCCTCCGGCAACGCAGAGTTGGCAGCGATTCAGCCGGGTTACTACCAGCTGCGCACGGAGATCCCGGCGGCGACGGCGGTCGTGAAGCTGACTGATCCAAAATCCCGGGTGGGCAAGCTGGTCATCCCGGAAGGACGCCAACTCGACGATATCGAAGCGGTCAGCACCGGTGCGGTCACCGAGGGCATTTTCGCCCTGATCTCCGACGCCAGTTGCGTTGAGCTCAACGGCACCGAGAAGTGCGTATCCGCGAAGGACCTCAAGGCGGCCGCGGGAGAGGGCCCGCTGTCGTCGCTGAATGTGCCGGATTGGGCGGTCAAGGGGGCCGGGCTGATGGGCAACGGCCACCGCCGCCTCGAGGGCCTGATCGCCCCCGGGACGTGGAACATCGATCCGTCGGCCTCGGCCAAGGAGATTCTCGCCAAGCTGGTCGCCCAGAGCGGTGAGCACTATGTCGAAGGCGGACTTCTCGACACCGCGAAGGCGATGAACATGTCGCCCTACGAAGTCTTGATTGTCGCGTCGCTGGTGCAGAAGGAGGCTAAACCCGCTGACTTCGCCAAGGTGGCCAGGGTCATTTACAACCGGCTCAACAGCGAGTACGACCGGCTTGAGTTCGACTCCACGGTGAACTATCCACTGGTTCTGCAGGAAGTCGCCACCACCGATACCGACCGCAAGACCGAGACCCCGTGGAACACCTACGCCAAGGCCGGTCTGCCCGCGACGCCGATCTGTTCACCCGGTGATGATGCGTTGGCCGCGGCAGAACGCCCCGATGAGGGAAACTGGCTGTACTTCGTGACCGTCGACCAGGACGGCACCACCCTGTTCACCAGTGACTATCAGGAGCACCTGAGCAATATCGAGCAGGCGCAGAGCAGCGGCATTCTTAATTCCGGGCGATGAACGAAGTGAAGAGCCCAATTAGAATCGGGCGATGAACGCGCGCGATGAACCCCCGCAAGGCTGCCATCCTCGGTTCGCCAGTCGCGCACTCGCGTTCACCGCAGTTGCACCTGGCGGCCTACCGCGCGCTTGGTCTCGACGGCTGGACTTATGACCGCATCGAGTGCACGGCTGACGAATTAGCCTCTGTCGTAGGCGCTTTCGGCCCGGAGTGGGTGGGTGTGTCGGTGACCATGCCCGGCAAGTTCGCCGCGTTGCGCTTCGCCGACGAGCGAACCGGGCGCGCGGAACTTCTCGGCTCGGCCAACACCCTGGTGCATACCGGTGCGGGCTGGCGCGCCGATAACACCGATGTCGATGGTGTCGCGGGCGCGCTGGCGCACCGAGACGATCTCCGCCGCGCAGTCGTCGTCGGTTCCGGTGGCACCGCACCGGCCGCGATCGCCGGACTGGCCGAACTCGGGGTCACCGAGATCACGGTGCTGGCACGAAGTCGTGAGAAAGCCGCCGGCGCACTGGACGTGGGATCAGCCCTGGGGGTGGCGACGACATTCGGTGACCTCGGTGCCGCGGATCTGCGCGCCGCCATCGCCGACGTCGACGTCCTGGTGAGCACGATCCCGGCTGTCGCCGCGGCCGGCTACGCGGACCGCCTCGCGTCGGTCCCAGTGTTGCTTGACGCGATCTACGACCCGTGGCCCACACCTCTGGCGCGGGCGGTCGCCGACGCCGGCGGCGAGGTGATCAGCGGACTGCAGATGCTGCTGCACCAGGCCTTCAGTCAGGTTGAACAATTCACAGGCCTGCCTGCGCCGCGACAGCAGATGGCGGCGGCACTGGGCTAGCGTGCCCGGGCATGGGCGGCGCCGGGGTACTGGGATGCGCAATTGTGGTCGCGTGGGCGGCGGCACTGACACTCGTCGACATTCGTGTCCGCCGACTGCCCAATGCGCTGACCCTGACCGGCGCGGCGGTGGTCCTGGCCGGCGCCGCAGCCGCAGGCCGGGGAACGCCCGCGCTGGTGGGAGGCCTGGCCCTGGGCGGGCTCTACCTGGTGGTGCACCTGGCATACCCGTCGGGCATGGGTGCCGGTGACGTCAAACTTGCGCTGGCCCTGGGTGCGTTGACGGGGGCATTCGGGCCTGCGGTGTGGACGCTGGCCGCGCTCGCGGCACCCATGCTGACTGCGATCCTTGGCGTGATCGCGATGGTGCGCCGCCGTCGTGCCCCCCTGCCGCACGGGCCGTCGATGTGTGTCGCGAGCCTGGTGTCCGCCGCGCTGGCGGTGTTCTGAAGTTAGCGCGGTACCCCGGCGTTATGCGGCGCGCCCCGTCTCAGTCCGTCATTTTGGGCACCGCGTTGCCGCCGTGGGAAGATGATCGCGTGTTGCGATGGACCACCGCTGGTGAATCTCACGGCCGCGCCTTGGTGGCGGTGGTCGAGGGCATGGTTGCCGGGGTGCAGGTCACCTCGGCCGATATCGGCGGCGAGTTGGCCCGCCGCCGGCTCGGCTATGGCCGTGGTGCCCGAATGAAGTTCGAGCAGGACGAGGTCACCGTGTTGGCCGGCATCCGGCATGGCAGCACCCTGGGCGGGCCGATCGCGATCGAGATCGGCAACTCCGAGTGGCCGAAGTGGGAGACCGTGATGGCCGCCGACCCGGTTGAGGCCGACGCCCTGGACTCCGAAAGTGCACGCAACGCCCCGCTGACCCGGCCGCGCCCCGGTCACGCCGATTACGCCGGCATGCTCAAGTACGGATTCGATGACGCCCGGCCGGTACTCGAACGTGCCAGCGCCCGGGAGACCGCCGCGCGCGTCGCGGCCGGAACCATCGCCAGGGCGTTCCTGCGCCAGGCACTCGGCGTCGACGTGGTGTCGCACGTGGTGTCGATCGGCGCGTCGGTGCCCTACGACGGTCCGCCGCCGACCATCGCCGACCTGCCGCGCATTGACGATAGCCCGGTTCGGGCGTTCGACGCCGACGCCGAGAAAGCCATGATCGCCGAGATCGAGGCCGCCAAACGCGACGGCGACACCCTCGGCGGGGTGGTGGAGGTCGTCGTGCACGGCCTGCCGATCGGGCTCGGGTCGTTCACCAGCGGCGAGAACAAACTTGACAGCCAACTCGCCGCAGCCGTGATGGGTATCCAGGCCATCAAGGGTGTGGAGATCGGCGACGGCTTCGCCACTGCGCGCCGGCGCGGCAGCGGTGCCCACGACGAGATGTACCCCGGACCGGACGGGGTGATGCGGTCCACCAACCGGGCCGGCGGACTGGAAGGCGGTATGACCAACGGCCAGGCCCTGCGGGTCCGCGCCGCGATGAAGCCGATCTCCACCGTGCCCCGAGCGCTCGCCACCGTCGATTTGTCCACCGGCGAGCAGGCCGTGGCCATCCACCAACGCTCCGATGTGTGCGCGGTCCCGGCCGCCGGTGTGGTGGTCGAGACCATGGTCGCCCTGGTAATCGCCCGGGCAGCGCTGGAGAAGTTCGGCGGCGACTCGCTGACCGAGACCCGCCGCAATATCGACGGCTACCTGCGCGCGCTGAGCGAGCGTCAGGCGGTCGCTGATGCAGACTCGGTACGGTTGTCGGGGTAGCGGAGATGGCACCGAAAGCCGTCCTGATCGGGCTGCCCGGCTCGGGTAAGTCCACTATCGGCCGGCGGCTGGCCAAGGCCATCGGGTGCGGGCTGATCGACACCGATGCCGCTATCGAGCAGCGAACCGGCCGCACGATTGCCGAGATTTTCAGCGGTGATGGCGAATCCGGATTTCGTCGAATCGAGGAGCAGGTCATCCGTGAGGCATTGGAAAGCCATGACGGGATCCTCTCGTTGGGCGGCGGCGCGTTGACCACCCCCGGGGTGCGCGATGCACTGGTCGGTCAGACGGTGGTCTACCTGGAGATCAGTGCTGCCGAAGGGATTCGCCGGACCAGTGGCAGCACCGTGCGCCCACTGCTGGCCGGGCCGGACCGCGCCGAGAAATACCGTGAACTGGTCAACGATCGGGTCCCGCTGTACCGCCGGGCCGCGACGATTCGGATCAACACCAATAGACGTAATCCGGGCGCTGTCGTCCGCTATATCGTTGGCCGCCTTGAGAATCCGGAGCCGCCGCGGCGCAGGCGGCCGCCCTGGCGACGACCGTCGGCCACCGGTGCAGTTCCGCCGGCAATCGATGCAGTCGCCAGCGCGGCGGAACCGGTCACACCGGTCACGCCCGCAACGTTGGCGGCCCGACGCGCCGGTGTCCGCAAATGAGCCCCACTGAGACGGCGGCGTCGCACACTGCGCCGGTCACCATCGACGTCGCCGTCGACCCGCCGTATCCGGTGATCGTCGGCACCGGACTACTCGGCGAGTTGAGCGAGTTGCTCGGTTCCCGGCACAAGGTTGCGATACTGCATCAGCCGGTTCTGACCCAGACCGCCGAAGCAATCCGAAATCATTTGGTCGACAAGGGGATTGAAGCCCACCGTATCGAGCTCCCCGATGCCGAGGCCGGTAAGGATCTGCAGGTGGTGGCTTTCCTCTGGGAGGTGCTGGGCCGGATCGGAATCGGCCGCACCGACGCGATCGTCAGCCTCGGTGGTGGCGCCGCCACCGATGTTTCGGGTTTCGCTGCAGCGACCTGGCTGCGGGGTGTCGATATCGTGCATGTTCCGACGACGCTGCTGGCCATGGTCGATGCCGCCATCGGCGGTAAGACCGGTATCAACACCGACGCCGGTAAGAATCTCGTCGGGGCGTTTCATCAGCCCGCCGCCGTCATCGTCGATTTGGCGATGCTGGAGACGCTGCCGCCCAACGAGTTGGTGGCGGGAATGGCTGAAGTGGTCAAGGCCGGTTTCATCGCCGATCCGGTGATCCTGGATCTGATCGAGGCCGATCCGCAGGCGGCCATCGACCCCTCCGGTTCGGTCCTTCCCGAACTGATCCGGCGCGCGATCGCGGTCAAGGCCACGGTGGTGGCCGCTGACGAGAAGGAGTCGGCGCTGCGGGAGATCCTCAACTACGGACACACGCTGGCCCACGCCATCGAACGCCGGGAACGCTACCGGTGGCGTCACGGTGCCGCGGTGTCCGTCGGTCTGGTGTTCGCGGCCGAACTGGCCCGGCTGGCAGGGCGATTGGACGCCGCGACCGTACAGCGCCATCGCGATGTGCTGATGGCGCTGGGCCTGCCGGTGAGCTATGACGCCGACGCCCTGCCTGAACTCCTCGGTTATATGGCGGGGGACAAGAAGACCCGCTCGGGAGTATTGCGCTTCGTGGTACTCGACGGTCTGGCCAAACCGGGCAGACTCGAGGGGCCGGATCCGGCCCTGTTGGCCGCCGCCTATGCCGACGTTGCCCGTTCGGGCGAGGAGGAGACACAGCAGTGACAACGGTTCTGGTGCTCAACGGGCCGAACCTGGGCCGGCTCGGTCAGCGCGAGCCGCAGGTGTACGGCACGACGACCTATGACGAACTGGTGGCGATGATCGACGCTGAGGCCGCTGAACTTGGACTGACCGTCGTGGTCCGTCAGAGTGACAGCGAGGCGGAGTTACTGAACTGGTTGCACGCCGCTGTCGATGCCGAGGATCCGGTCATCCTGAACGCCGGCGCGCTCACGCACACCTCGATTGCGCTGCGCGACGCCTGCTCCGAACTGCGCGCCCCGCTCATCGAGGTGCATATCTCGAATGTGCATGCGCGCGAAGACTTTCGCCACCACTCCTATTTAAGCGCGATTGCCACCGGAGTGATTGTCGGCCTGGGCGTGCAGGGTTACCTGCTTGCGTTGCGATACCTGGCCGACCGCTAGGCGCGACGCATATGGACCCTATGGACACTGTCACGCGCAGCGTGGGTGGTATGAACACTGTCACGCGCAGCGTGGGTGGTCTCGCGGTCGCCTTCGGCATCGCGGCGGCGGTGTCCGTCGCACTTGCTGATCCGGCGTCGGCCGCCCCAGGCCGCCCTGGAACGTCCGCCGATGGTTCGGCTCATGACAGCCGCGGTCCGCGAGCGGATTCGGTCCATCGGAAACCGCAACTGCGGGCCGCCGCCGCACTCCAGGTTCCGGTGCCGGTTGCGCCCGCCGCATCCGTCCGTGCTGATCGCCGGTCGGTTCGAACCGCGGCGGTTGCGCCCGTGGTTGCCGTTGCGGCACCTACGGGATCGGTTGCCGCAACACCGAAGCCGCATCCGCGGTGGGACAGCCGCGGACGGCTCATCACCATCTACAAGGGCACCCACTTCGTAATACCGAATCGGTGGGCACTGTGGGTCACCAAGGAATCTGGCGAGGCCACGTTCACCGCCGATTCGGCCTACGACCTCAAAGACGAGGATCAGTACGACTGGAACAAACTCGCGGGCATCACGTTTACGCCGTGGCGACCCGACCGCAACTCCAGCATGGTCGTCTGGCGCTACAACCTACAGAACGGAATGTACGAGATCGGGCCGTTTTTCAACGTCGACTTCGCCTACGTTTTTCCCAACGACGATCAAATCATCACTGTGCCCGCGGATCAGATGTTCAGCTACACAGTCGATTACACCGGAATTTCGGTGTCCTACGGCGACATCACGGTGCACAAGGCCACCCCCGTAGCACTCAAGCCCAATTTCTGGACCAGCGCCCGCGTGACGGGGTGGTTCGGCGGCAGTGAGGTCGCGCCTCGAACGGTGTCCTACTACCAACGCTTGACCTAGGCGTGCACCGCGGCGCCACCAGAGCGGGCCGTTTCAGTACCTGGTGTCGTCCTCGGACTGAATCCGGTCGATCTCGGATTCGATCTGCACGGTCTCGTCGTGAATCTGCCCGACGATCTGCTCGGTGGCATCGTCGGTGGCCTCGCGTTCGGCGAGAGCGACCGATGAGGTGTAGGTCTCCGGATAATCAACCGCTGCGACACCGGCTGACGCGCCCGCGACCGGCGCGATGGGGCCGGTCCTCGGATCATCGTCGCGCACCGCGTCGAACACGTCGGCCTCGACACCGTCGGTGACGCGCCGGCGCTCCTGCGGGGGCCGCGCGCGGTCGACGAGCCGTCGACCAACCGCCACTGCCAGCATCGCGGGCAGGAACACCAGTAGCGTCGTGAACGCCGCGAACACCGACAGTTCCGGCACGATGCCCTCGGCGTAAATGGCGTGGTAGACCAGCGAGATGAGGAAGACGACGAGGCCGCTGACGAAGCCGGCGAACAGGCCGGCTAACAACCAGCGCATCGCCAGGTCGCGACGGCGGTCCGGATCCGGGTTGGCCCGCGCGTCGGACATACCGTCCAGCAGCGCCCACACGAACGCCGCGATGCCGAAGATCACAACCAGCGCCAGGCTGATCAAGCCGGCCTTGGTGGGGTAGGTGTTGATCAACGTTCCCTGCACCAGGCGGAGCACCACCATTCCGATCGCGAACACCAGTCCGCGCGGTAACCACGTAGTCATGGTTACGCAGCCTAGCGAGTACCGTCATCGACCGTGACACATTCCCAACGTCGGGCCCGGCTGGCGGCCCGACTGGCGGCCGTCGGCCTGGATGCGCTGCTGGTCAGCGACCTGATCAATGTTCGCTATCTGTCCGGATTCACCGGCTCCAACGCGGCGTTGCTGGTGTTCGCCGCGGATACCGCTACCGGGACCGAGCCGGTGCTGGTCACCGACTCGCGCTATCGGACTCAGGCGCTGCGCCAGGCACCGGACCTCGAAACGGTGATTGAGCGGGCCTGTGGCCGTCACCTGGTGGCCAGGGCTGCATCGTCGGGTGCTCGCCGAATCGGATTCGAAAGCCACGTCGTCACCGTCGACGGGTTCGATGCGCTCTCCGGGGCGCTCTCCGATGCGCGGCAGGGACATGGCGGGGCGGAACTGGTGCGTGCATCGGGCGTTGTCGAAGCATTGCGGGAGACCAAGGATGCCGGTGAGATCGCCCTGTTGCGTGCGGCCTGCGCGGCGGCCGACGCGGCCCTGGCGGATCTGGTCGGCAACGGTGGCCTGCGACCCGGACGCACCGAACGTGCGGTGGCCCGGGAGTTGGAGTCACTGATGGTCGACCACGGCGCCGACGGGCGCGCCTTCGAGACCATCGTGGCCGCCGGCGCCAATTCAGCGGTGCCGCACCATCGTCCCACCGAGGCCGTGCTGGGCCGGGGTGACTTCGTCAAGATCGACTTCGGAGCCCTGCTCGGGGGCTACCACTCCGATATGACGCGCACTTTCGTCCTCGGGCAGGCGGCGGACTGGCAGCGCGAGATCTACGGCGTGGTGCTGACCGCGCAGCAGGCGGGCCGGGAGGCGCTGGAGGTGGGTGCCGGGTTGTGCGATGTCGACGACGCGGCCCGACAGGTGATCGTCGACGCGGGCTACGGGGAGCACTTCGGCCATGGACTCGGACACGGCGTCGGTTTGCAGATCCATGAAGCCCCGGGAATCAACTCCGCGGCCGCCGGTACACTACGGGCTGGCTCCGTGGTGACCGTGGAACCCGGTGTTTACCTGCCCGACCGAGGCGGTGTCCGCATCGAGGACACTCTGGCCGTCGGCGAGCGGGGACCTGAGTTGCTGACCCGGTTCCCGAAGGACCTGGCCATCCTCTAGGCGGCCCGCAGAACGAAGGAGAATGACCCACCGTGGCATCCACTGCCGACTTCAAGAACGGCGTTGTGCTGAACATCGACGGCCAACTCTGGACCATCATCGAGTTCCAGCACGTCAAGCCAGGTAAGGGACCGGCCTTCGTCCGGACCAAGCTGAAGAACGTGCTGTCCGGGAAGGTCGTCGACAAGACCTACAACGCCGGAGTCAAGGTGGAGACCGCAACCGTGGACCGGCGCGACACCACCTATCTCTACCGTGACGGAAACGACTTCGTCTTCATGGACAGCCAGGACTACGAACAGCATTCGCTGCCGGAGTCGCTCGTCGGCGACGCCGCCAACTTCCTGTTGGAGAGCATGCCGGTGCAGATCGCGTTCAACGAGGGCGCACCGCTCTACATCGAATTGCCCACGACCGTCGAACTCGTGGTCGCCAGCACCGAGCCTGGACTTCAGGGCGACCGCTCCAGTGCCGGAACCAAGCCGGCGACGCTGGAAACCGGCGCGGAGATCCAGGTTCCGTTGTTCATCAACACCGGCGACAAACTCAAGGTTGATTCGCGCGACGGCAACTACTTGGGGCGTGTGAATGCCTAGCGATGGCTGAGCGCAAGCCCGACAAGGGCCGCCATCAGGCGCGCAAACGTGCGGTCGATCTGCTGTTCGAGGGCGAGGCCCGCGGACTGTCCGCAGCCG
This sequence comes from Mycobacteriaceae bacterium, assembly GCA_037138275.1. Lineage (GTDB taxonomy): Bacteria > Actinomycetota > Actinomycetes > Mycobacteriales > Mycobacteriaceae > Mycobacterium. The sequence goes on from JBAXIR010000003.1 coordinate 16,908, forward strand.
AAGTGGTCGATTCACGCACCTCGCTGGCCGGTTCCAACCACGATGTCTCAGCGCTGAATCCGTACACCGCGACCGTCGCTCGCGGCGTCACCGAACACGCCGCACATATCGACGAATTGATCACCTCACACCTGCACGGGTGGACCCTGGAGCGCCTACCGGCCGTCGACCGCGCCATCATGCGCGTCGCGGTGTGGGAACTGCTATATGCCGACGACGTCCCCGAACCGGTCGCTGTAGATGAGGCGGTCCAACTCGCGAAGGAACTCTCCACCGACGAATCACCCGGTTTCGTCAACGGGGTACTCGGTCAGCTGATGTTGCTGACACCCCAGATCCGCGCCGCGGCAGCCGCGGTTCGCGGTGCCGCGCCCGACGCCTGAGGCTTACAACCCCAGCGATTGGTAAGTGCGCCGGACGAATTTCGGTTGAGCCGACTGCAGTTTCGCCAGCGCGGTGTTTCCCGCGACGGCGGCCGCCGCTGCCACGTTGAGGTCGGGATAGTTCTGAATCAGGTAGATCAGAATCAGATCGTTGGCCGGATCTGCTTGCCACCAGGTTCCGTAGGCACCCGGCCAACTGAACGCGCCGAGTCCGCCGGCACCGAACAACTGAGCTGAGCGCGCCGGATCGGTGACTACGGAGAGGTTGAGTCCGAAGCCCCGGCCCACCCAGAACGGCGCACCCAGAAACGGCTGATCTTTCTGCTCCTCGGTGAGCCGGTCGGTGCGCATCGACGCCACCGAGTCCTCGGACAGCACGCGTACCCCGTCGACCGTGCCGCCGCCCAGCAGCATCCGCGCGAATCGCAGATAGTCGTCGGCCGTGGACACCAGGCCGGCGCCGCCCTGACAGAACCTCGGTTCCTTGACCGGAATCGGACCCATCATGTCGTGCTGCAGTATGCCCGCGTCGTCGAGTCGGTACATGGTTGCGGCACGTCCGCGTTTGTCCGCCGAGATGAAGAAGCCGGTATCGGTCATGCCGAGCGGTTCGAGGATCCGTTCGCTCAGCACTGTGTGCAGCGGCTTACCCTCGATACGCGACAGGGCGATGCCAAGCACCTCGGTGCCGTGGCTGTAGGTCAGCCGCTCGCCGGGCTGATGTATCAGTGGCAGCCCCGCCACCTCCGCCAGCCAGTGATCCTGATCCTGCCGGAGCGACACCTGGCCGTAGGCGCGGCTGATCGGACCTCCCACGGAGAACGAGTAGGCCAACCCGCTGCGGTGGGTCATCAGGTCCTCGACGGTGATCGGCCGTCGGGCCGCCACGGTGTCGTCCAGCGGTCCGGTCGGATCGACGAGAACCCGCATGTCGGCCAGTTCGGGCAACCACCGGCTGACCGGATCCGTCAGCGCGAGCTTGCCCTCTTCAGCAAGCGCCATCGCCGCGGCGACCGTGACCGGTTTGGTCATGGAGGCGATCCGGAAGATCGTGTCCCGCTGCATCGGCAGGCCGGCCTCGACATCGCGGTGACCGATTTCGTTGACCTGAACCACATTTCCGCGATGCCACACGCACGTAACCGCGCCAGACAGCAGGCCGGCGTCGACCGCCGCGCCCACGGCCGTCCGGTTATCCGCGAGATTCACCGTGGGAAGTCTACTGAAGACCGCAACGGTAGATCCGAGTGCTACGATTCGCCTGCAATCGACATCCTTTAACGATCCGTCCCGAGAGGCGGAGAAGGAGGTCTGGGTAGCTCTTGGGCGCCACCGACCGTGAACTCTCCTCCGATGCGGACGTCGGTAGAACCGTTTCCCGCATCGCCCACCAGATCATTGAGAAAACCGCCCTGGACGGTGCTGAAGCGCCACGTGTCGTCCTGCTCGGAATCCCGACCCGCGGGGTCACGCTGGCGAATCGGCTCGCCGAGAAGATCAACGAGTTCAGCGGAGTCACCGTCGCCCACGGCGGACTCGACATCACGCTGTACCGGGACGATCTCGACTTCAAGCCGCCCCGCGCGCTGGAGAAGACCTCGATACCCGCTGGGGGCATCGATGGCTGTCTGGTGATCCTCGTCGACGATGTGCTCTACACCGGGCGCTCGGTCCGCTCGGCGCTGGACGCACTGCGCGATATCGGCAGGCCGACAGCGGTCCAGTTGGCGGTGCTCGTCGACCGCGGCCACCGTGAATTGCCGCTGCGGGCGGACTACGTCGGCAAGAACGTGCCCACCTCGCGCACAGAGAACGTCAAGGTGCGACTGGTCGAGGACGACGGTGTCGAGGGGATCTGGATCGCGCCGGAGGGAGGTCCTGCCAGATGACGACCAGGCATCTGCTGTCCGCCGCCGACCTGACTCGCGATGAGGCGACGGCGATCCTGGACGACGCCGACCGCTTCCGGCAGGCACTGGTGGGCCGCGAGGTGAAGAAGCTTCCCACCCTGCGCGGCCGCACCATCATCACGATGTTCTATGAGAATTCCACTCGAACCCGGGTGTCGTTCGAGGTGGCGGGCAAGTGGATGAGTGCCGATGTGATCAATGTCAGCGCTTCGGGATCCTCGGCAGCCAAGGGGGAGTCGCTGCGCGACACCGCTCTGACCCTGCGGGCCGCCGGCGCCGACGCCCTGATCATCAGGCATCCGGCGTCGGGCGCGGCCGAGCAGTTGGCGCAGTGGACTGCCGAGGACGCGGGCGACGGTGTCGTCGGCGGTCCGTCGGTGATCAACGCCGGCGACGGCACCCATGAGCACCCGACCCAGGCACTGCTCGATGCCCTCACGATCCGGCAACGCCTCGGTGATATCGAGGGCCGTCGGGTGGTGATCGTCGGCGATATTCTGCACAGCCGCGTGGCGCGTTCCAACGTCGCACTGCTGCATACCTTGGGCGCCGAGGTGGTGCTGGTCGCGCCGCCCACGCTGTTACCGGTCGGGGTGGCGCAGTGGGGTGAGGTGACGGTCTCGCATGATCTGGACGCCGAACTGCCCGCCGCCGACGCGGTACTGATGCTGCGAGTCCAGGCCGAGCGGATGAACGGTGGGTTCTTTCCCTCGGCGCGTGAGTATTCGGTGCTGTACGGGCTTTCCGAAAAACGGCAGGCCATGCTTGCCGACCACGCGGTAGTGCTGCACCCGGGTCCGATGCTGCGCGGCATGGAGATCGCATTCTCGGTCGCGGATTCACCGCAATCCGCTGTGCTGCAACAGGTTTCCAATGGAGTTCATGTCCGGATGGCGGTGTTGTTTCATCTGCTGGTCGGCACGGACGAGGCGGAGAGTGTATGACGACGTCGATACCGAAGCCGGTTCTGATCAAGGGCGTCCGGCTGTACGGGGAGGGTGATCCTGTCGACGTTCTGGTGGCGGACGGCCAGATCGCCGAGATCGGCGCCACACTGGCTGCCGGTGGCGACGCCGAGGTGATCGACGCGACCGGCCAGGTACTGCTGCCGGGCCTGGTGGACCTGCACACGCACCTTCGCGAACCCGGCCGGGAGTATGCCGAGGATATCGAGACCGGTTCGGCGGCAGCGGCTCTCGGTGGCTACACCGCGGTATTCGCGATGGCCAACACCGATCCGGTCGCCGACAGCACGGTGGTCACCGACCACGTCTGGCAGCGCGGCCAGCAGGTCGGTCTGGTCGACGTGCATCCCGTCGGCGCGGTGACGGTGGGCCTGCAGGGCCGCCAACTCACTGAGATGGGCCTGATGGCCGCCGGTATCGCGCAGGTGCGGTTGTTCTCAGACGACGGGGTATGTGTGGCCGACCCCCTGGTGATGCGGCGTGCGCTGGAATACGCCGCAGGCCTGGGGGTCCTGATTGCCCAGCATGCCGAGGAACCGCGACTCACCGCCGGTGCGGTCGCGCACGAAGGTCCCAACGCCGCGCGGCTGGGCCTGGCGGGTTGGCCGCGTGCGGCCGAGGAGTCGATCGTTGCGCGCGATGCGCTGCTCGCCAGGGATGCCGGTGCGAGAGTCCACATCTGCCATGCCTCCACCGCCGGGACGGTCGAAATCCTGAAATGGGCTAAGCAGCAGGGGATTTCGATCACCGCAGAGGTGACACCACACCATTTGATGCTCGACGACAGCCGGTTAGCCGGATATGACGGGGTAAACCGGGTCAATCCGCCGCTGCGCGAGGAGGCCGATGCGCAGGCGTTGCGCCGGGCACTCGCCGACGGCGTCATCGACTGCGTGGCCACCGACCACGCTCCGCACGCCGAACACGAGAAGCGCTGCGAGTTCGACGTCGCACGCCCGGGCATGCTCGGGTTGCAGACCGCGCTGTCGGTGGTGGTGTCGACCATGGTGGAGCCCGGACTGCTCGACTGGCGGGGGGTAGCCAGGGTGATGAGCGAAAACCCGGCTCGCATCGTCGGTCTGGACGATCAGGGCCGTCCACTGGAGGTCGGCGAGCCGGCCAATCTCACGGTGGTCGATCCGGGTGCGTCCTGGACCGTCCTCGGCGCAACGCTGGCCAGTCGATCAGCGAACACGCCGTTCGAGGATATGACGCTGCCGGCCACGGTCACCGCGACACTGCTGCGTGGCCGGATCACCGCCCGTAACGGCGAGGTGACGCTGTGAATACACCCACGGCGGTCGGGACCTACATTTTCGGGATCGTCGTGGTGATCGCAATCGGCATCATCACCCGGCGGATGCTGGTCGGATGGAAGAACCGTGCACGTCGGCAGGCCGAGCAGATCGGTGTGTTGCCGCCGGTGCCGGAATTGCTGCACCCAGCCGTGATCGCGCCCACGCGCGGTCTCTACGTCGGCAGCACGTTCGCGTCGCACTGGCTTGACCGGGTGGCCGTCGGCGATCTCGGGTACCGGGCGAAAGCCGTGCTTTCCCGGTACCCGGACGGCATCCTGCTGGAACGCTCCGGGGCGAGCCCGATCTGGATTCCGGCGGCATCGGTTACCGCAGTACGCACAGAGAAGGCATTGGCGGGCAAGGTGATTCCCGGCCGGGGTGGTGCCGACGAGCCGGCTGCGATCCTGGTGATCCGGTGGCGGCTGCCGTCAGGTACCGAGATCGACACCGGTTTCCGCGGTGACGAACGGCATGACTACCCGCGATGGGTGTCGTCGTTCGACGACTCCGAGACTCCGTCGGTCGGCACGCATCAGGCCCCGTCGGTCCACGACACGAGTACAGGAGCAGCGTGACTCAACATAAGGCCGTGCTGGTGCTCGAGGATGGTCGGGTTTATCCCGGTACCGCATTCGGGGCGATCGGTCAGACCCTCGGCGAAGCGGTGTTCTCCACCGGCATGTCGGGCTACCAGGAGACCCTGACCGATCCGAGCTATCACCGCCAGATCGTAATCGCCACCGCACCCCAGATCGGTAACACCGGTTGGAATCAGCAGGATGGTGAGAGCCGCGGAGACAAGATCTGGGTGTCCGGCTACGTCGTGCGCGATCCGTCACCGCGGGTGTCCAACTGGCGGGCCACCGGAACACTCGAGGACGAACTGGGCCGGCAGAACATCGTCGGTATCGCCGGTGTGGACACCCGCGCGGTGGTCCGTCACCTTCGCACCCGCGGTTCGATGCGGGCCGGTGTGTTCTCCGGTCCGGCACTGGCCGACGAGACCGAACTGCTGAGCCGGGTCTGTGATCAGCCCGCCATGCTCGGTGCCGACCTCTGTGGCGAAGTCAGCACCGAGAACAGCTACGTCGTGGAAGCACAGGGGCCGCAGCGGTTCACCGTCGTCGCACTCGACCTGGGGATCAAAACCAACAGTCCGCGTAACTTCGCGCAGCGTGGAATCCGGACACATGTGCTGCCCTCGTCGGCGACCTTCGAACAGATCGCCGACCTCGCACCCGACGGCGTCTTTCTGTCCAACGGACCTGGTGACCCCGCCACTGCCGACCGGGTCGTCGGTATCACCCGCGAGATACTCGGGGCCGGCATCCCGCTGTTCGGTATCTGTTTCGGCAACCAGATCCTCGGCCGGGCTCTGGGACGGCCCACCTACAAGATGGTGTTCGGACACCGCGGTATCAACGTGCCGGTGATCGATCACGCCACCGGGCGCGTCGCGGTCACCGCACAGAACCATGGCTTCGCATTGGAAGGTGAGGCGGGCGAAGTGTTCGGTACCGACTTCGGCCCGGCGACCGTCAGCCACACCTGCGCCAACGACGGCGTCGTGGAGGGCGTGAAACTCGTTGATGGTAGGGCCTTTTCGGTGCAATACCACCCCGAAGCCGCCGCCGGCCCGCATGACGCGAACTACCTGTTCGACCAATTCGTCGACCTGATGGCGGGTGGCAGGTGACCCGCCCCGGCGCCGTGAGCGTGCGTGTCGGTTCGCCGACACGCCGTGGCAGATGTACGAATGCGCACGCTCGCGCTGGAATGGGGGACCGCTAAATGCCACGCAGAACCGATCTCAACCACGTGCTCGTGATCGGATCCGGGCCGATCGTGATCGGCCAGGCCTGCGAGTTCGACTACTCCGGCACCCAGGCCTGCCGGGTGTTGCGCGCCGAGGGCCTGACGGTGACCCTGGTGAACTCCAACCCGGCGACGATCATGACCGATCCGGAGTACGCCGACCACACCTACGTCGAGCCCATCACTGCAGAGTTTGTCGAGAAGGTGATCGTCCAGCAGGCCGCACGCGGCAACCCGATCGACGCCATGCTGGCCACCCTTGGCGGTCAGACCGCGCTGAACACCGCGGTGGCACTGCATGAGAACGGAGCATTGGAACGACACGACGTGGAACTGATCGGCGCGGACTTCGAGGCCATCCAACGCGGCGAGGACCGGCAGAAGTTCAAGGATATCGTCGCCAAGGTCGGCGGTGAATCTGCGCGCAGCGCAGTGTGTTACACCATGGCTGAGGTTCGTGAGACGGTCGCTGAGTTGGGCCTGCCGGTCGTGGTGCGACCGTCATTCACCATGGGTGGACTCGGTTCCGGAATGGCGAAGTCGCTTGAGGACGTCGAACGCATGGCAGGGGACGGACTGGCAGCCTCACCGTCGGCGAATGTGTTGATCGAGGAGTCGATCTACGGCTGGAAGGAATACGAACTCGAACTGATGCGGGACAGCAACGACAACGTCGTCGTGGTCTGCTCGATCGAGAATGTCGATCCCATGGGTGTGCATACCGGTGACTCGGTGACGGTTGCCCCGGCGATGACGCTGACCGACCGCGAGTACCAGAGAATGCGCGATCTGGCCATCGCGATCCTACGAGAGGTCGGCGTTGACACCGGAGGCTGCAATATCCAGTTCGCCGTCGACCCCGCCGACGGACGGCTCATCGTCATCGAGATGAACCCACGGGTGTCGAGGTCGAGCGCGCTGGCGTCCAAGGCAACCGGATTCCCGATCGCCAAGATCGCCGCCAAGCTGGCCATCGGCTACACCCTCGACGAGATCCTCAACGACATCACCGGGGAGACTCCGGCCTGCTTCGAGCCGACGCTGGACTACGTGGTGGTGAAAGCGCCGCGGTTTGCCTTCGAGAAGTTCCCCGGCGCCGATCCAACCCTCACCACCACGATGAAGTCGGTGGGTGAGGCGATGTCGATGGGCCGCAACTTCATTGAGGCTCTCGGGAAGGTGATGCGATCCCTGGAGACCACCCGCGCCGGCTTCTGGACCGGGCCCGATGAGGACGGGGGGGTCGGGGATGTTCTCGCCCGGTTGCGCACCCCCACCGAGGGGCGCCTGTACGACATCGAGTTGGCGCTGCGGAAGGGTGCGAGCGTCGAGGAGGTCGCCGAGGCCTCCGCCGTCGACCCGTGGTTCGTCGAACAGATCAACGGCCTGGTGACGCTGCGGGCGGAACTTCTTGAGGCGCCGGTACTGGACGGCGACCTCCTTCGACGCTCCAAGCACAATGGCCTGTCCGATCGCCAGATCGCCGCGCTGCGGCCGGAACTGGCCGGCGAGACAGGCGTGCGGTCGCTACGGCACCGCCTCGGCATTCATCCGGTGTTCAAGACCGTGGACACCTGCGCGGCGGAGTTCGAGGCCAAGACTCCGTATCACTACTCCAGCTATGAACTTGACCCGTCGGCCGAAACCGAGGTCGCGCCGCAGACCGAGCTGCCGAAGGTGCTCATCCTGGGTTCGGGCCCGAACCGGATCGGGCAGGGCATCGAGTTCGACTACAGCTGCGTGCACGCCGCGACCACGCTGAGCCAGGTCGGCTACGAGACCGTCATGATCAACTGCAACCCCGAGACGGTGTCGACCGACTACGACACCGCCGACCGGTTGTATTTCGAACCGCTGACCTTCGAGGACGTTCTCGAGGTGTTCGCCGCCGAATCCCGTTCCGGTGCAGGCGGTCCCGGCGTAGTGGGCGCGATCGTCCAACTCGGTGGGCAGACCCCACTCGGCCTGGCCCAGCGACTTGCCGACGCCGGAGTGCCGATCGTGGGCACCCGGCCCGAGGCGATTGACCTGGCCGAGGACCGTGGACGGTTCGGGCAGGTGCTGGTGAAAGCCGGCCTGCCGGCGCCCAAGTTCGGCACCGCGACAAGCTTCGAACAGGCCCGCGAGATCGCCGCCGCCATCGGCTATCCGGTGCTGGTTCGGCCGTCGTACGTGTTGGGCGGGCGAGGTATGGAGATCGTCTACGACGAGCAGACCCTGCACGGCTACATCACTCGCGCCACCCAACTCTCACCCGATCATCCGGTCCTGGTCGACCGATTTCTCGAGGACGCCATCGAGATCGACGTCGACGCCCTCTGCGACGGCACCGAGGTCTACATCGGCGGGGTGATGGAGCATATCGAGGAGGCCGGCATCCACTCCGGCGACTCGGCCTGTGCGCTACCGCCGGTGACCCTGGGACGCAGCGATATCGAGGCGGTGCGCCGGGCCACGGAGGCCATCGCCCACGGCGTCGGGGTGGTCGGGCTGCTCAATGTCCAGTACGCCCTGAAAGACGATGTGCTCTACGTGCTGGAAGCCAACCCCAGGGCCAGCCGGACGGTGCCCTTCGTGTCCAAGGCCACGGCGATACCGTTGGCCAAAGCGTGCGCACGAATCATGCTGGGCGCCAGTATCTCTCAACTTCGACAGGAGGGCATGCTGGTAGCGGTCGGCGACGGATCACATCCGGATCCGAACGCGCCGATAGCGGTGAAGGAAGCGGTGCTGCCGTTCCGGCGGTTTCGGCGGGCCGACGGATCGGGAGTGGACTCGCTGCTCGGCCCGGAGATGAAATCCACCGGTGAGGTGATGGGGATCGATCGCGATTTCGGCAGCGCGTTCGCCAAGAGTCAGACCGCCGCCTACGGATCGCTGCCGACCGAAGGAACCGTGTTCGTCTCGGTGGCCAATCGGGACAAGCGGTCGCTGGTATTCCCAGTCAAACGGCTTGCCGATCTCGGATTTCGGGTGCTTGCCACCGAGGGCACGGCGGAGATGTTGCGCCGCAACGGTATTCCGTGCGATGTGGTTCGCAAGCACTTCGAGACCCCGGGCGAGGGTCGGCCGGCGTGGACGGCGATCGACGCGATCAACGCCGGCGAGGTCGGCATGGTGATCAACACCCCCTACGGTAATTCCGGACCGCGTATCGACGGTTATGAGATCCGGTCGGCCGCGGTGTCAATGAACATCCCGTGTATCACCACGGTGCAGGGGGCATCGGCCGCGGTGCAGGGCATCGAGGCCGCCATCCGCGGCGATATTGGTGTGCGCTCACTGCAGGAACTCCACGCCTCATTCGGCAGGGGCTGAACCCGTGGCGGGTTTCGGTGCGCGCCTGGCCAATTCGATAGCCGCCCGCGGATCGTTGTGTGTGGGCATCGACCCGCACCCGGAACTGTTGCGGGCCTGGGAACTTCCCGCAACCGCGGACGGATTGGCGCGGTTCTGCGATATCTGCGTGACGGCCTATGCGGGATTCGCCGTCGTCAAACCACAGGTGGCGTTCTTCGAGGCTTATGGCTCATCCGGTTTCGCAGTGTTGGAACGCACTACTACCGCGCTGCAGTCGGCCGGCGTGCTGGTGCTCGCCGACGCCAAGCGTGGCGATATCGGATCGACGATGGCGGCCTACGCGCAAGCCTGGGTGGGGCAGGGCCCGCTAGCGGCTGATGCCGTCACCGCATCGCCCTACCTCGGATTCGGTTCTCTGGCACCGCTTCTCGAGGTTGCCGCCGAGTACGACCGCGGGGTGTTCGTTCTGGCCGCCACATCCAACCCGGAGGGCGCCGGAATCCAGCGCGCCATCGCCGATGGCCGAACCGTCGCGCAGTCGGTCGTCGACGCCGCGGGCGAAGTCAATCGTGCTGCCGGTCAATCGTGGGGCTCGGTGGGCGTCGTTATCGGTGCCACGCTGGACGTGGTGCCCGACGTCAGCACACTTCACGGCCCGGTTCTGGTGCCCGGTGTCGGAGCTCAGGGTGGGCGTCCGGAGGGGTTGGCGGGCCTCGGTGGTGCGCGTCCGGGTCAACTGCTGCCCGCGGTGTCTCGGGAGATTCTGCGGGCCGGACCGGACCCGGCAGCAGTCCGCGCGGCCGGCGAACGGCTTCGCGACGCCGTCGCCTATCTGGCGTGATTTCTGCCGCCGACCCGCCGCCACCGACGGCGCCGACACGCGCGACACGCCGTGAGGTGCTCAAACTAAGTGAAAATGATTCCGGAGACCAGCCCGACGATCACCAGCCGGATTTTCCCGGCCCGGGCGAGGAACGTAAAACTGCTGCTAGATGGCTAGATTGGCGGTTCAGTATTCACTACTTGGGGACCATTAAGGCCTGGCTGGTTCACCCGCACGGAGCGGGATCCGGCCCGGTAATCCCGATCCTTTCCTGCAGGTTTGCCCTTCGAACGAGGGGGGCGGGTTAGATTTCGTCTGAGAGCCTGGGTACGGTCGTCGGCGCTGGCCAAAGAACTTTGCCCAGGCAAAACAATGATTGTGATGAGACGGAGGAACCCGTGGCCCTTCCCCAGTTGACCCCGGAGCAGCGCGCCGCCGCGCTGGAAAAGGCCGCTGCCGCACGTCGTATCCGAGCTGAGCTCAAGGAACGACTCAAGCGCGGTGGCACCAACCTGCAGCAGGTGCTCAAGGATGCCGAGACCAATGAGGTCCTCGGCAAGATGAAGGTTTCCGCTCTGCTGGAGGCCCTGCCCAAGGTGGGCAAGGTCAAGGCGCAGGAGATCATGACCGAGCTGGAGATTGCCCCGACGCGCCGTCTGCGCGGCCTCGGCGATCGCCAGCGCAAGGCCCTGCTGGCGAAGTTCGACTTCTCCTAAGTAGGTCGATGGATTCCGGCGGTGGGCCGGACGGCCGGGGCGACACGTCCCGTCAGCCAGTGACACATGGTCGCGTACTGGTGCTGTCCGGCCCCTCCGCGGTCGGCAAGTCGACAGTCGTGCGTCGCCTGCGAGAGCAGGTGCCGAACCTGCACTTCAATGTGTCGGCGACCACTCGGGCGCCACGTCCGGGTGAAGTCGATGGCATCGACTACCACTTCGTTTCGGCCGAGCAGTTCCAAACGCTGATCGACTCCGGCGGATTTTTGGAGTGGGCCGAGATTCACGGTGGTCTGCATCGGTCGGGTACCCCGTCGGCGCCCGTCATCGAAGCCGCTGCGCTCGGCCGACCCGTGTTGATCGAGGTCGATCTCGCCGGAGCCAGGTCGGTCAAGGAGGCCATGCCCGAGGCGATCACCGTGTTTTTGGCGCCGCCCAGTCGGGAGGCGCTGAAGCAACGGCTCATCGGCCGCGGTACCGAAACTCCCGAGATCATGGCGCGCCGACTGGTCACCGCGGAAGCCGAACTGGCCGCCCAGGGTGAGTTCGACGTGGTCGTGGTGAACAGCCAATTGGATTCTGCCTGCTCTGAATTGGTAACCTTGCTGGTGGGAAACACGCCGCAGTCGGCGTGAGTGGTCACCGGCCAACGCCCCACCCTTCAATCTGACCTTCAATCCGCCCAGGGGAACGTCCCTGCTATCCGCAAGGAGAACGCTCAGTGACAACCAATTCGGATCATTACGATCCGGCCCCCGGTGCCGCCACCGCCTACGACACACCGTTGGGCATTACCAACCCGCCCATCGATGAATTGCTGGACAAGGTGTCGAGCAAGTACGCCCTGGTGATCTACGCGGCTAAACGAGCACGCCAGATCAACGACTACTACAACCAGCTCGGTGACGGCATTCTGGAGTACGTCGGCCCGCTGGTCGAGCCGGGCCTGCAGGAGAAGCCGCTGTCGATCGCACTGCGGGAGATCCACGGCGACCTCCTCGAACACACCGAAGGCGAGTAGCCGCGCGAGCGGGTCTGCCCATGAGCCCCAAGCGGATCATCGTCGGCGTGGCCGGCGGCATCGCGGCCTACAAGGCTTGCTCGGTGGTGCGCCAACTCTGCGAAAGCGGTCACGACGTTCGGGTGATCCCCACCGAATCGGCACTGCGCTTCGTCGGCGCCGCCACCTTCGAGGCACTGTCCGGTCATCGGGTACGCACCGGAGTGTTCTCCGACGTACCCGAGGTGCCCCACGTCCGTCTGGGTCAACAGGCGGACCTCGTTGTGATCGCACCGGCCACGGCCGATCTGCTGGCCCGCGCGGCGGCCGGCCGCGCCGACGATCTGTTGACCGCGACCCTGTTGACGGCCCGGTGTCCGGTGCTCTTCGCGCCCGCCATGCACACCGAGATGTGGCAGCATCCCGCAACTGCTGCCAACGTCGCCACCCTGCGACAGCGGGGATCTGTCGTACTGGAGCCGGCATCAGGTCGACTCACCGGTGCAGACTCGGGTGCGGGTCGGCTGCCTGAGCCCGACGAGATCGTCACCTTCGCGGAACTGCTACTTGCCCGCGCCGACGGGGTTCCCCATGACCTGAGTGGCACGAGGGTACTGGTCACTGCCGGTGGAACCCGCGAGGCGCTGGATCCGGTGCGCTTCATCGGCAACCGCAGCAGCGGCAAACAGGGCTACGCGGTGGCGCGGGTCGCGGCCCAACGTGGCGCCGACGTCACGCTGATCGCCGGCAACACCGCCGGACTCGCCGATCCCGCCGGCGTGCACGTCCGCCACGTCACGTCGGCCGCTCAGATGCACGAGGCGGTGTCCAAACACGCCCCCGAAGCCCACGTGCTCGTGATGGCCGCCGCGGTCGCCGACTACCGGCCGGCGCACGTCGCCGCCAGCAAGATCAAAAAGGCCGCCGACGCCGCGCCCACCATCGAACTGGTACGCAACGACGATGTTCTCGCCGAGGCGGTTCGCCGCCGCGCCGAAGGTCAGCTGCCCCATATGCATGCCATCGTCGGGTTCGCCGCCGAGACCGGCGACGCGCAAGGCGACGTGCTGTTTCACGCCCGTGCGAAACTGCGCCGGAAGGCCTGCGATCTCCTGGTGGTCAACGCGGTCGGTGACGGCCGCGCGTTCGAGGTCGACAGCAATGACGGTTGGCTGCTCGGTGCTGACGGCACCGAGACGGCACTCGAGCATGGTTCGAAGACTCTGATGGCGAGCCGTATCGTGGACGCGATCGCCGGGTTGCTTCGCGGTAGCGGGGGATCCAGCGGGGGATCCAGCGAGGGATCCAGCGGGGGATAACGTTCCACGCGCCGCCGGTGGGTCACGGCTGTGCGGTAACAAATTTTGCCCAACCGAGTACCGAGGGAGATTGACACTGTGAGCGATAACGGTCGGCTGTTCACCAGTGAGTCGGTGACCGAGGGACACCCCGACAAGATCTGCGACGCCATCAGTGACTCGGTGCTCGACGCGCTGCTCGAACAGGACAGGCATTCGCGTGTGGCGGTGGAGACACTGGTGACCACCGGTCAGGTGCACGTTGTCGGTGAGGTGACCACGTCGGCCTACGTCGACATTCCGAAGATCGTGCGCGATCGCATTCTGGATATCGGCTATGACTCCTCGACCAAGGGCTTCGACGGCGCATCCTGCGGTGTGAATGTCGCTATTGGTGCTCAGTCACCGGATATCGCCCAGGGTGTGGACACCGCTCACGAAGCCCGCGTCGAGGGTGCCGTGGATCCGTTGGATGCCCAGGGTGCCGGCGATCAGGGTCTGATGTTCGGTTATGCGATCCGCGATACCCCGGAACTGATGCCGCTGCCGATCGCCCTGGCGCACCGGCTCGCGCGCCGTCTGACGGAGGTCCGCAAGAGCGGGACGGTTGGCTACCTACGCCCGGACGGCAAGACTCAGGTCACCATTCAGTACGCGGGCAATACCCCGATCCGGCTGGACACCGTCGTGTTGTCCACCCAGCATGCCGATGGCATCGATCTGGTGCAGGAATTGGCTCCTGATATCCGCCAGCATGTCGTCAACACCGTGCTGGCTGATCTCGCCCACGAGACTCTGGACACGTCTGACTATCGGCTGCTGGTCAACCCGACCGGCAACTTCGTGGTCGGCGGTCCAATGGGTGACGCCGGCCTGACCGGCCGCAAGATCATCGTCGACACCTACGGCGGCTGGGCGCGCCACGGAGGCGGGGCGTTCTCCGGCAAGGATCCCTCCAAGGTGGATCGCTCGGCGGCGTACGCGATGCGCTGGGTGGCGAAGAACGTCGTCGCGGCGGGACTGGCTGAGCGGGTCGAGGTACAGGTGGCCTACGCCATCGGCAAGGCGGCTCCGGTCGGACTATTCGTCGAGACGTTCGGTAGCGAGACCGTCGACCCGGCCCGTATCGAGAAGGCCATCACCGCGGTGTTCGACCTGCGGCCCGGTGCGATCGTCCGCGACTTGGATCTGCTCCGGCCCATCTACGCGCAGACTGCCGCATACGGGCACTTCGGCCGCAGCGACCTTGACCTACCGTGGGAGCGGTTGGACAAGGTCGACGACCTGAAGAACTCGGTCTGACCCATCGCTCGGATACGGTCAGACCGTGGGCCAGTCGACGCCGTGGATTAGTTGACGAACTGGTCGAACGCCCACTGGAACTGCGGCGGAACCACAGCTACACCGCATTGGTTCTGGATCACGGCGAGCGGTGTCAGGATCGCCTTGAACTCGGCGTACTCCTGAGGGTTTGAGGCCGCATAGGCCTGCAGGTTGGCCTCCGCCTGGGGGCGCGGTTGCAGGCTCGCGGTCATCAACACCTTATTGGCGGCTGGATGGCTCATCAGGTAGGCCTGAGCTTGTGTGTTTACCGCCGCGGCAGCGCTGTTCACTCCCGCCGGGGAGCAGTCCGGCGCGGCGAACGCGGCGGGGGTGCCGAGACCGGCCAGGGTGATACCGCCGATGAGGCTGCCGATGCCGGCGATGAGCCGAGTTTTTCCGGATGTCATGAGACCTTGGTCCTCCAGGTTGTAGCTGTCGTTTCCATGTGCGCTGTCGTTCGCCGTACACCAAACGTTACCTGTGATGATCGGCTGGTCAACAAACTCCTGCTCAGCGGTGCAACGCGGCATGTAGAGCGGCCAAGCCCCGATCGGTTGCCGCGGTGGCCGCCGGGACCACGCCGGCGTAGCCGAGATACCCGTGGACCAGGGTCGTCGCATTGTGCAATTCGACCTCGACCCCGGCGTCGGCCAGCAGTTCGGCATACCGCACACCGTCGTCGCGAAGCGGGTCATGCCCGGCTACGGCCACATAGGCCGGGGCCAGCCCGGACAGATCCGATGCGCGTCCGGGAGCCAGGTTGGCCGGTGGATCGGTCAGGTCAAGATGACCCGCGTACCAATCGGTGAACGCCGCCATGGCGGCGCTGTCGAGCACCGGGGCGTTCGCATTCTCGGTAAACGACGGCAGCGAGGTGTCCCACATCGTCGACGGGTACCACAGCAGTTGGAACGCCAGTTCCGGTCCGTCGCCCGACCGGGCCGCGTCCCGGGCCAATTGCGCCACGACAGCCGCCAGGTTGCCGCCGGCCGAATCCCCGGCAACCGCCAACCGGGAGGAATCCGCGCCGAACTCCCCGGCGTTGTCGGCAACCCAACAGGTGGCGGCCCAGGCGTCCTCGACCGCGGCGGGATAGGGGTGCTCGGGGGCCAGTCGGTAGTCGACCGACACGACGACGGATCCGGCGCCGACAGCATGTTCGCGGGCCGTGGCGTCATGGGTGTCGAGGTCGCCGAGGGCGAATCCGCCGCCGTGGAAGAACATCGTGACGGGGTGCGCCTCATCCGCGCCGTCAGTCCCGGGCCAGTAGACCCGCACCGGGATCGGCCCGGCCGGCCCGTCGATGCGGCGGTCTTCGACCCTCAGGTCGGGATGCATTGGCCTGCGGGGCAATTCGCGCAAGCCCCGTCGGGCGGCTTCGACGCCGTCGCTGACGGTCAGCCGAAACGGAACGGCGTCCAGTACCTTCTGCAGGATGGCATCAACGGGTGGTGTGTCGGGGGGCGGTGGTGTGTCGTTGGCCATGGGCACACGGTACGCAGGTGCAGCGCGTGCGGTGCGGCTCTGGTGGGTGGCTGGCGTCGCCGCAGCGGTGAGCTACGGGACTTTCCTGGCGGTTGTCGCGATGTCGTTGCCAGCCGGCGCTGCGCTCACCGGCAGGTTCTGGGGACAGCCGATAGCGAAGGCCTCGATGGCGATCCTGCTCGCGGTGGCAGCGTCGCGCCACCCGATCATCCGGGAACGCCGCTGGCTGGTACCGGCGCTGCTGTTGTCGGCCGTCGGCGACTTCCTCCTCGCCATCCCGTGGTGGACGCCGGCGTTCGTCTGCGGACTCGCGGCGTTCCTGCTGGCGCACCTGTGTTATCTCGGGGCGCTACTTCCGTTGCGCGGTAATCCCAGCCGGACCCGGATGGCGGCGATGGCGATTGTCATCGTCGCGTGCGTGAGCATGCTGGCCCGGTTCTGGCCGAAACTGGTCGCCGACGGGCTCACCATTGCGGTGACGGTCTACATCGCCGTGCTGGGTGCCATGGTGTGCTCGGCCCTGGTGGCCCGGCTGCCCACGGTGTGGACGGCGTCGGGCGCGGTGTTGTTCGCGGTGTCCGACGGCATGATCGGAATCGGACAGTTCGTCCTCGATTCGCCGGCGCTCGAATTACCGATCTGGTGGGTCTACGCGGCGTCGCAGGTGTTGATCACCGCGGGCTTCTTCTTCGGCCGGACTCGCGACTGAATTTTCTGTCAGAGCCCGTGGTTACCCTCGGCCAAACACCTAATTCGAGGGGGAAACACCATGACCGATAACAACATCACCCTGATCGCGGCCCTGCTGGACCGGTCCGGATCGATGCAGGAGATCGCCGGCGATATGCGCGGCGGTTTCGACTCCTACATCGCCAAGGAACACGCCCAGCCCGGTACCACGCTGGTGACCCTGGCGCAGTTCGATGACGAGTACGAGGTGGTCTATCAGAATCGGGATGCCGGCACCGTGCCGCCGCTGGAACTGGAGCCGCGCGGCTGTACGGCATTGCTTGACTCGATTGGCCGGTTCGTCACCGAGGTCGGCAGCGGGCTTGCCGAACTGCCCGAGGACCAGCGCCCCGGGGACATCACCGTGCTGGTGATGACCGACGGCTATGAGAACGCCAGTTCCCGGTGGACGGTCGATGCCGTTCGCGCACTGATCTCCCAACAGGAGACCGGCTATTCGTGGGACTTCGTCTTCCTCGGCGCCAATATGGACGCCGTCGACGTTGGCACCAATCTTGGGTTCGCCCCGGGGAAGTCGCTGACCTGGGACGCCTCCGAGGACGGCGTCGAGGGCGCCTTCGCAGCTGTGGCGGGTTATTCCGGTCGCAAGCGGTCCCGGGGCGACATACCACTCGGCTCGATAGTCTTCGATGATGCCGAGCGCCGCAGGGCGAACAGGAAGCGGTAACCGAGAGCAGCGGACGGGTCCGGGCCGATGATCAACGAAGGGAAGAGTCGATTGGGGTGAGCGCATCCGGCCGGCACGCCGCCGAACACGAACCCATCGCCCGGGTTCTGCCGATGCTGTCGGTGCCGCACCTGGACCGTGAGTTCGACTATCTGGTGTCGGCGGAACAATCCGATGACGCCCAACCCGGGGTGCGCGTGCGGGTGCGCTTCCACGGTCGGCTCGTCGACGCGTTCGTGCTGGAACGCCGCTCCGATACCGACCACGCGGGCCAGCTGGGCTGGCTGGATCGGGTCATCTCCGCCGAGCCGGTACTCACCGGCGAGGTGCGTCGACTGGTCGACGCGGTCGCGGCCCGCTATGCCGGCACCCGGCCCGATGTGCTGCGGCTGGCCATCCCGCCGCGGCACGCATCCGCCGAAAAGGCCCCGCGGGCGGTGCCGCTGCTGCCGGTGATTGAACCCGTCGATGCGGCCGGGTGGGATCGCTACATCGGTGGCGGGAAATTTCTGGAGGCGCTGCACGACGGGCGTGCAGCCCGCGCGGCGTGGCAGGCGCTGCCCGGGGAGTCCTGGTGCGACCGGCTGGCCGAGGCCGCCGCAGCCGCGGTCAGTGGTGGGCGCGGGGTGCTGGTCATTGTCCCCGACCAACGAGATATCGATGCCCTGGTGCCCGCTGCCACCGCTCTGATCGATGAATCCGCTGTGGTGGCGCTGGCCGCCGGCCTGGGTCCGTCGGCCCGGTACCGGCGGTGGCTGTCGGTGTTACGGGGGCAGGCCCGGTTGGTGATCGGCACCCGCAGTGCGGTGTTCGCTCCGGTGGACAAACTTGGCCTGGTGATCGTGTGGGACGACGGCGACGACAGCCTGGCTGAACCCCGCGCGCCCTATCCGCACGCCCGCGAGGTCGGGATGCTGCGCGCACACCAGCTTCGCTGCGCGGCCCTGGTCGGTGGCTATTCCCGCACTGCTGAAGCCCAGGCGTTAGTTGCCGGTGGCTGGGCACACGATCTGGTGGCACCCCGGCCGGTAGTTCGGGCCGCGGCCCCACAGGTTGTCGCGCTCGACGACAGTGGCTTTGCCGAGGAACGTGACCCCGCGGCCCGCAGCGCCCGGCTGCCGTCGGTGGCGCTGCGTACCGCCCGCGCCGCCCTGGATCGCGGCACTCCGGTGCTCGTGCAGGTGCCGCGGCGGGGATACCTGCCGTCGGTGGCGTGCGACCGCTGCCGCGAGATCGCCCGGTGTCGGCACTGTGTGGGTCCGCTGTCGCTGTCTGACCGCGATGCGGACGGGGCGGTGTGCCGGTGGTGCGGACGTATCGACATCGGCGTGAAGTGTCGGCGCTGCGGGGCCGGCTCCGTGCGCGCGGTGATCGTCGGTGCCCGGCGAACCGCCGAGGAACTGGGCCGGGCCTTCGCCGGCGTTCCGGTCATCACCTCGGCGGGCGACTCCATCCACGCCGAGATCGGTGCCGGACCGGCCCTGGTGGTGGCCACGCCGGGCGCCGAGCCGAGGACCCCGGACGGCTACGGCGCGGCGCTGCTGCTGGACAGCTGGTCGCTGCTGGGCCGTCAGGATCTGCGCGCCGCCGAGGACACGCTGCGCCGCTGGATGGCCGCGTCCGCGCAGGTGCATTGCCGCGCGGCGGGCGGCGTCGTCGTCGTGGTGGCCGAGTCGGGGATCCCGACCGTCCAGGCGTTGATCAAGTGGGATCCGGTCGGACACGCCGAAGCCGAACTCGCCGGCCGGGTCGCGGTCGGACTACCGCCGGCCGTCCATATCGCGGTCGTGGACGGAGCCTCAGATGCGGTAAACGCATTGATCGCCGAGGCCGCGCTACCTGGCGACGCCGATGTGCTGGGCCCGGTGGACCTCCCGCCCGGGGTTCGCCGCCCGCCCGCCACCGCCGCCACTGACTCTGTCATCCGGATGCTGATCCGGGTGCGACGCGATGAGGGGCTTGCGCTGGCGTCGTCATTGCGTCAGGCCGTCTCGGTCACCAGCGCGCGGCACGACCACGACGCGGTCCGGGTGCAGATCGACCCCCTGCACATCGGCTGAGCGCCATTTAGGCTAGAGGTCCGCAGGCGACGGGGGAGGCGCGATGAAGTCATTCGGCCGCGGCATCGTCTGGCTGATCCCCGTCCTGCTCACCATCCTCGGCCTGCTCTGGCCGGTGTTGTCCAGCCCCATCACCGACAGCGGCACGGTCTCCGATCCGGTGACGATTTCCAGCCTGCATGCGGAGTTCGCCGTCGATCGCGACGGGCTGCTCCAGGCCGACGAGACCATCACCACCGAATTTCCGGCCGGCCGACATGGGATCTTCCGGTTTTGGGATGTCGGTAATGCCAACAACTCTCACCTTCGGCAGGTTCCCGAGGTTGACGAGATTTTGCTTGACGGCGAACCGGTGCCATATCAACTACTGCGGCAAGAGAACGACCGATTTCTGGTGGCCAAGATCGGCGACGCCGATTACTACCTCACCCCGGGAACGCACATCTTCCGGATCCGCTACCGCATCGCCGGCGTGCTGGATCCCGGTGACACCGGTGCCACAAAGGATTTCGCGTCCTCGACCGGAGACCCGGCGGCGCCGTCGGTGTTCTTCTGGAACGTGATCGCACCGGGCTGGAACAACCGGATCTCCGCCGCCGATGTCTCGGTCACCCTGCCCGGCCCGGTACCGGGCGCGCAGTGCTCAGTCGGGTCGGGCGTGGGTCGCGACTGCGAAAGCCTCACCATTGCGGGGAACACGGTGATACTGACGGCCACCGACCTGGCACCCCGCACCCCGGTCACGCTTCGGGCCGGCGTTGACGTTGCGACCCCGGCGCGCGCCGAAGTTCCATGGTCGCTTCGCTGGGATCCGGTGCTGGGCCGTTCGGTACCGGTCGCGCTGTGGCTGGCGGGTCTGACCGCCGCCGCCGGCCTCGGGGGCTTCCTGTGGTGGCGGACCACTGTGGAACCGTCGCCGGGCTTTCCGCTTCAATACGCTCCGCCACCGGGCCTCGGGCCGGTGCAGTGCGAATACATCCGCACCGAACAGGTGCCAGACGAGGCTCTGACCGCGAGCCTGTTCTACCTCGCCGATCAGGGCCTGCTGTCAGTCAACCAGAGCGGCGCAAAGTGGACCGTCCACGCCACCGGCGACCCGGGCGGTTGGGACGTGGTGGATCCCGTCAGCGCTGCGGTCGGATCGGCACTCGGGGTGGATCTGCCCAGTGGGCAATTCGCGGCCAACGGGTCGGTGTCGGCCGGTAGACGGCTGACAACGGCAAAAGCGACGATGACCGAAGCCGTCGAGAAGTGGGCGATCAACGATGACCTGATGGTCAAGCGTCGCGCGGAGATGTGGCCACGCTTCGCCAGTATCGTCGCGGTGATCCTGGCTGTGTGCGGCTTCATCCGGTGGGGATTTCCAATCACCCTGTGGGGGCTGCCATTTGCAGTGTTCTTTGTTGTTTCCCGGCCGGTATGGGGCAGCGGTGTCGGAACACGTCGTACGGCAGCCGGGCGTCAACTGTGGTCTGAAGTGGGCGGCTTCCACCGCATGCTGGCCACCGATTCCGCGGAGTCGCGCTTCGACTTCTCCGCCCGGAAGGACCTCTACACCGCCTATATCCCGTTCGCGGTGGCGGGCGGCGCTGCGGCGTTGTGGGCGGCGAAGTACCAGGCTGCGACCGGACAGGTGCCTCCACAGCCGGGTTGGTATCACTCGTCGTCGGGCACCGGTTGGACCTCATCGTCGTCGGGAGGTGCTAGTTTCGACAGCTTCGAGTCCGCACTGTCGTCGTCCATCGGTGCCTATACGGCCTCGCAGTCATCCTCGTCATCGAGCGGTGGCGGCGGAGGCGGCGGCGGAGGCGGCGGCGGAGGAGGAGGTTCATGGTGACTTTCGTGTTGATTCTGGTGTTGGTGATCGCGGTAGCGGTATTGATCGGATTCGTGCTGGGCTACAACAAACTTCGTTCCGCCGATGTGCAGGCCGATGAGGCGCTCGGCGGGATCGACGTACAGCTGACCCGGCGCGCTGCGCTGATCCCGAGCCTGGTGAGCACGGTGGGAAGTTTCGCCACCCACGAGAAGGCCGTCCTGGGACACATCGCGGATGCGCAGGCCGCACTGACCTCCGCGACGTCGGGCAAATCCGTGACCCAACGAAGCTCAGCCGAGCGGCAGTTCGACACCGCCGTCGGTCAGGTGCTGGCCCTGGGGCAGAGCTATCCGCAACTCAACTCGTCGAACAACTTCCTGGATCTGCAGCGCAACCTCACCGACACCGAGGACAAACTGGCCTTCGCCCGGCAGTACTACAACGACTCTGCGGCGACTGTGAACCGCCTGCGCACCACTATCCCGTGGATATTCGTCGCTGGAGTAGCGGGAGTTGCCGAGCGCGAGTTCTATCAGGTGCCAAAGTAATTGCGAATCGTATTCGCGGGCACACCGACACCGGCACTACCGTCGCTGCACCGACTGATCGACTCCCCACACCATGACGTCGTCGCCGTCCTCACGCGTCCGGATGCTGCGGCCGGCCGGCGCGGGAAACCGGCACCCTCCCCGGTGGCGCAACTCGCCCTCGACGCCGGCATCCCGGTGCTGCGACCGGAGCAGCCGAATTCCCCGGAGTTCATCGCGGAATTGACTGCGATCGCGCCCGATTGCTGTGCTGTCGTCGCCTACGGTGCACTGCTGAGTGCCCGGATGCTAGCGGTGCCGCCGCACGGCTGGGTCAATCTGCACTTCTCGCTGCTGCCGGCGTGGCGCGGCGCCGCACCTGTACAGGCCGCCATCGCGGCTGGCGACACTGTAACCGGCGCAACCACTTTCAGAATCGAACCAGCGTTGGATTCCGGACCGGTCTACGGCGTGCTCACACAGACGATCATGCCCACCGACACAGCCGGGGAACTCCTCGATCGGCTGGCAGTGTCGGGCGCGGTCTTATTGGAGACCACGGTGGACGGTATCGCCGCCGGAACGCTCAGTCCGATCCCGCAGCCGGACGACGGCATCAGCCTCGCGCCAAAGATCTCCGTCGAACAGGCCCGGGTCCGGTGGGACCTGCCCGCACACGTCATCGAGCGTCGCATTCGTTCGGTGACGCCCAACCCGGGCGCATGGACGATGCTGGGGGACATGCGGATCAAGCTCGGACCGGTGACCATCGAGGAGTCCGGCGCGCCGTTTGAACCCGGCCGCATCGAGGTGGAGCGGTCTCTGCTGCGGGTGGGTACCGGATCGGATCCGATTCTGCTCGGTCAAATCCAGCCCCCGGGCAAAAAGGCAATGGCCGCCGCGGACTGGGCCCGCGGCGCCCGACTGGAACCCGGGGTGCGGGCAACGTGACTGCGCGCCAGAGCCGCCGGCCGCGCGCCCAACTCGACCCGGCCCGGCGTGCCGCATTCGATGTGTTGCGTGCGGTCTCCGAACGAGACGCCTACGCCAACCTGGCGCTGCCGGCCATCCTGACCGAACGCGGCATCACCGGACGGGACGCGGCATTCGCGACCGAACTGACCTACGGCACCTGCCGCACCCGCGGGCTCCTGGACGCCGTCATCGCCTCGGCCGCCGGCCGGCCCATCGACCAGATCGACACGGTACTGCTGGATCTGTTGCGTCTCGGTGCCTATCAACTGCTGCGGACCCATGTTGCCCCGCACGCCGCGGTGTCCACGACGGTCGAGCAGGCCGGCGTCGAATTCGATTCTGTACGGGCCGGTTTCGTCAACGGCGTGCTGCGAGCTATTTCCAAACGCGACGAGAAATCGTGGGTGGCCGAACTTGCACCACCGGCCGCCGGTGACCCGATCGGCCATGCTGCGTTCGTTCATGCGCACCCACGCTGGATCGCACAGTCGTTCGCCGACGCACTCGGTGCCGACGCCGCCGAACTGGATGCGGCTCTGGCGGCCGACGACGCACGCCCAGCCGTACACCTCGCCGCCCGCCCCGGCGTCCTGAGTGCCGCGGAGCTGGCGGAGTCCGTCGGCGGGGAGGTCGGACGCTACTCGCCCTACGCGGTGTACCTCGGCAGCGGTGATCCCGGCGGAGTGGCCGCGATCCGGGACGGCCGGGCCCTGGTTCAGGATGAGGGCAGCCAATTGGTGGCCCGCGCGCTGACTCTTGCCCCGCTGACCGGTACCGACGGCGGCCGTTGGCTCGATTTGTGTTCGGGTCCGGGCGGTAAGACGGCCCTGATCGCCGCGATCGCCGCACCGCGGGGTGCAACCGTCACCGCGATCGAACCCAATCCGCGTCGAGCCGAGATGGTCGAACAGAACACCTGTGGACTGCCGGTCGACGTGCTGCGTGTCGACGGTCGCGATACGTCACTGCCGAGCGGCGGTTTTGACCGGGTCCTCGTGGATGCGCCCTGCACCGGCCTCGGAGCCCTGCGGCGGCGCCCGGAGGCGCGGTGGCGGCGGACCCCCGCCGACGTCCCTGAACTGGCCAAGCTGCAGCGTGAACTGCTGGCGTCGGCGATCAACCTGACCCGGCCCGGCGGTGTGGTGCTCTACGCGACCTGTTCGCCGCACCTCGTCGAGACTGTGGGCGTGGTCGCCGACGCGCTGCGGCGCTATCCGGTGACCGCCCTGGACGCGCGCCCCCTGTTCGAGTCGGTTCCAGACCTCGGTGCCGGGCCCTACGTGCAACTGTGGCCGCACCGGCACGGAACCGACGCAATGTTCGCCGCGGCGCTTCGTAAGGATCCGTAAGCCTTAGAGTGGCAGCCATGGCACCACCGACCCGGCCGATGATCGCACCGTCGATTCTTTCCGCAGACTTCGCCTGGCTCGCCCGCGAGGCCGCGGCGGTCGAGGGTTCGGACTGGCTGCACGTCGACGTGATGGACGCGCACTTCGTTCCGAATTTGACCCTCGGACTGCCGGTGGTCGAAAGCCTGCTCGAGGCGACCGACATTCCGATGGACTGCCACCTGATGATCACCGACCCGGGGCGCTGGGCACCGGGCTACGCCGAAGCCGGTGCCTACAACGTGACGTTCCACGCCGAGGCTACCGACGATCCCGTCGCAGTGGCCCGTGATATCCGTGCTGCGGGCGCCAAAGCAGGCTTATCGGTCAAGCCCGGTACCCCGATCGAGCCCTACCTGGAGATCCTTCGCGATTTCGACACATTGCTGATCATGAGTGTCGAACCGGGTTTCGGCGGTCAGAGTTTCATGCCCGAGGTGCTGACCAAGGTTGCGGCCGTGCGCCGTTTGGTCGACTCCGGTGAGCTGACGGTCCTGATTGAGATCGACGGCGGAATCAACGCCGACACCATCGAGGCGGCCGCCGAGGCCGGTGTGGACTGCTTCGTGGCGGGCTCAGCGGTCTACGGTGCCGCCGACCCGGGTGCCGCCGTTGAGGCCCTGCGCCGTCAGGCCGGTCTCGCTTCGCCCCATCTTCATCTATGACCGCACCCGCGCACATCACCGCCGCGATGCATGTGGCGATCGAACAGGCACAGCGCGTGAAGGGGTCTACCTACCCGAATCCGCCGGTGGGTGCGGTGATCGTGAGCGCAGACGGTGACATCGCGGGCATCGGCGCCACAGCGCCGCACGGCGGACCACACGCCGAGGTGGTCGCACTGCGGGCCGCAGGGGAGCGTGCAGCCGGTGGAACAGCGGTGGTGACGTTGGAACCGTGCCACCATCACGGGCTGACACCGCCGTGTGTAGATGCGCTCCTGGAAGCGAATATCGCAACCGTCGTCTACCCGGTGGCCGATCCGAATCCGATCGCCGCCGGTGGTGCTGCTCGGTTGCGCGCGGCCGGTGTCGAGGTGATTTCCGGGGTGTGCGCCCAAGAGGTGGCGGCGGGATCCCTACGGGAGTGGTTGCACAAACAGCGCACCGGCCTGCCGCATGTGACGTGGAAATTCGCCGCCAGTATCGATGGCCGGATTGCGGCAGCGGACGGGTCATCGCAGTGGATCACCTGGGACGCCGCACGTGCCGATGTACATCGTCGGAGGGCCGCCGCGGATGCCATCATCGTCGGTACCGGAACCGTCTTTGCCGACAACCCCAGCCTGACAGCCCGCCTGCCGGACGGCGGTCTCGCCGAGCGTCAACCGTTGCGGGTGGTGGTGGGCAAGAGGGAGATTCCGCCGGAATCTAATGTGACACTTGGCGATTCGCCCACCATGGTGTTGCATTCCCATGATCCGCACGAGGTGATTCGGGCCCTATCTGCTCGAACCGACGTGATCGTGGAAGGCGGCCCTACCATCGCGGGAGCGTTCCTCCGGGCCGGTGTCATTGACCGAATCCTGGCCTACATCGCGCCGGTTCTGCTGGGCGGACCCTTCAGCGCGGTGGACGATGTCGGGGTTGCCGGCATTGCGAGTGCGCTGCGATGGCGTTTCGACGGTGTGGAACGGATCGGACCGGATCTGTTGATCAGCCTCGTGCCGCCCGACCGATAGCCCCTGGGGCAACTTGCTCGGGTCAACTCTCTCGATGTAAAGCCCTGTGCTCGATGAGATCCCGAGACCCGAGGGACCCGAGCAGTTCGCGGAAAGCCTGCACCGTGTAACCGACCACCTCGGCGTCGGTTCGGGCCCGCGCGCTGGCCGAACGAGGCAGGGCGAACAGCGGTCCCATCTCGCCGAAGTAGTCACCCGAACCGGCGACTTTGAGCACGGCCTCGCCGCCGCCGGCCAATTCGCGGACCAATTCGATTTCACCAGCCGACACCAGGTAGATGGAGTCGCCCATGGTTCCCTGCTCGAAGAGCGTCTCGCCGGCGGTCAGGGTCACGGTCTCGGGTTCGTGGTCGGTGGCATCCAGATGCGGCACCAGTTCCAGCACACTGTCGGCCAGTGGCAGCATTCTGGTGTCGTGGGTGGCCACCACGACCACCCGTTCGCCGGAGGCGAGTTCGCGGACCAGTGTCAGTACCTCCTCGACCTGGATGTAGTCCAGGTGCGCGGTGGGCTCGTCGGCGATCAGCAGCGGCGGGTCCAGCGCGATGGCCCGTGCCACAGCCACGCGCTGCTGCTGTCCGCCGCTGAGGTCGCCGGGACGATGCGACATCCGGTGTGCCAGGCCGACGCGATCCAGCAGTTCTTCTGCCCGCTGGTGGGCCTGGCGCTTCGGAATGCGGGCCGCCCGAAGCGGCACCAGCACGTTCTCCAGGGCGGTCAGGCTGGGCACGAGATTGAACGCCTGGAACACGATTCCGACCGTGTTGCGGCGGTACTCCGACAACTCCCGGGCGTCGAGGGCGGTGACGTCGACGTCGCCGAACTCGATTCGCCCGGCGGTGGGTTTGAGAATTCCGCCCAGGCAGGACAGCAGCGTCGTCTTGCCACATCCGCTGGGCCCCAACAGGATCGCCAGTGATCCGGCTGGGACCTCCAGGCTCAAATGGTTGATCGGACGTACCGATTCCTGGCCGCTTGCGTACTCGACCACAAGGTCTTTGATGCGTAGGTCCGCCATTGGTTCAGGGCCCTCCGAATGCTCGTGCGGGGTCGACCGTCACCGCGCGGCGCAACCCTGCGACACTGGCCAGCACGCCGATGGTCACCGCGACGACGGGCAGCAGCAGAAACGCGATCCTCGGAATATCCACCCGCATCGGAAACAGTGGTCCGAGCAGTACCGACAGCACACCGCCCAGCAGTGCCGCCAGGACCGCGACGATGACAGCCTGCATGGCAAGTCCGGCCAGGATGGAACGGGTCGGCACCCCGACCGCTTTGAAGACCGCGAAATCTCTAGTGCGTTCCATCGCCGACATGTAGATCATCGACCCCACGATTGAGGCTGCAACCAACCAGAGCAGTCCGGCCATCAGTGTCATCGCCTGCCGCGCGCCACTGAGAGCCCGAAGTAGGTCGTCGACTGCGCCGGCGCGGTCGACGATACGAAATCCGTCCGGCGCTGCGGAAGGCATGCCCTGCAACCCGACCGAGGTGATGAGCGACTGACCGGAGAACAACAGTTTCTGTGCTCCGGGAATGGTGAGGAAGACGTTGGGCTGGCCGGCCAGCGCAGTTGAGTCGTCAGCTAGTCCGACGATTCGCAATGGGAGAGAACCGATTTCGACGGTATCGCCGATCGCCCTGCCCATCGTTGTCGATACCGCCACCTCATCCGGAGCCGACGGCGGACGTCCGTCGACCATCACCGGGATACCGGGTCCGCGCTCTGGCGCACCGAATACGTTGACGCTGCGTGCCGAATCGCCATCGGGCATCGTCGCGCTTCCGTAGACCAGTGGCACCGACGCGGTCACGCCGGGCAGTTGCATCTTGGTGGGGGGGAAGGCCGATGAGCCCAGGAATGGCCCGGTCGCTCCGGACTTGACCAGGAATGCGTCCAACTGCAGGGAATCGACGGTCCGGGTGGCCTCCACCCGGAATCCGTTGGCCAGGCCGGTGAGAACCAGTGTCATCGCGAAGACCAGGCCGGTGCCGACGATGGCAATCGCGAAACGGCGCTTGCGCCATTGCAAATCGCGCAGTGCGGCGATCAGCATGTCGTCACCAGCATGCCGGCGACGTTACCCACCGCGGGTTGATCGGGTGGTGGCTCAACGCGATTAGCCCGGTATTCCCGCGCCACTGTTCGACGGTGCGGTCACATCTGATCCGTCGTCGGCATGACTCTGGCGGCCCCCGATGAACAACGCGAACACGGCCCCGGCCAGGCAGACGATGGTGGTGATGAAGAAGATCGAGCCGTACTGCATGGCGAATGCGGTGCGGTAGCGAACGGCCTCGCCGGCGATCTTGGCGGCCAGGGTGTCCGCCGGTGTGCTGGGCAGGGTGGCCAGAATCTGGTTGAACCGGTACAGACCCCAGGCGCTCAGCGCCGCGACGCCGATCAGCATGCCCGTCATCCGCGCCACCACCACCAGCGAGGAGGCGATCCCGTGCTGGGCGGAAGGCACCACCCGCAGCGCCGCCGAGGTGAGCGGACCGATCACCAGGCCCAGCCCGAACCCAGCCAGCGCCAGGTCGGTGCCGAAAACCGGCAGGCGGACCACACCCAGATCGTGGTGGGCGGACAGCACATCGACGCCCCACTGCGACACCAGCCAGTAGGCGAACGCGGCGATCACCATGCCCACCACAGCCACTACCCGATCACCGATCCGGGTGGCGATCCAACCGCCGATCAAAGCTCCGATGGGAAGTGCGGCCAGGAAGTGCAGCAGCAGGAAGGCGGCCCCGTTCTGGTCCTTGCCCAGCACGCCCTGTCCGAACAGTTCGACGTTGACCAGGGTGACCATCAGTGCGGCGCCGGCACACATCGAGGTGGCAAGGGCGGTCAGGAACGGGCCGAACTTCACCCCCCGCGGTTCGATCAGGCGGGTGGTGGCGAACCGCTCCCACACCGCGAACGCGATCGCGGCCAGCGCTGCGCCCCCCACCAGTACCAGACCGTGATTCGGCAGAATTTGCTTGCCGTCGGGGTTGGGGTTGTAGAGGCCCCACACCGCGAGGCCGAGTGCGATCGCAAGCAGCACGCCGCCCACCACGTCGACGCGTTCGGGTGTGTCACTGCGCTCGTGTGACGGGAGGCTGATGTGGATCAGCCCCATGGCGATCAGCGTGAGCGGCACGTTGATCCAGAACACGTCCCGCCAGGTGTTGAGCAGCCACACCACACCGATGCCGTACAGCGGGCCCAGCACGCTACCGAGTTCCTGCGCTGCCCCGATTCCGCCCAGCACCGCGGCTCGGCTTCGCGCCGCCCACAGGTCTGCGGCCAGGGCAAGGGTCACCGGCAGCAGCGCGCCACTGGCGATGCCCTGGATCAGGCGGCCGATCACCAGCATGGTCAGATCGCCGGACAGCGCGGTCACCACCGAGCCGGCGGCGAACGTGATCAGACTCAACTGCAGCACGAGTTTGCGGCCGAACCGGTCAGACAGCCGTCCCAGTAATGGCATCGCGGCGATGTATCCCAGCAGATACACGGTGATGATTGGTGTGATCTGCTGGATCTTGTTGATCGGAATGTTGATCGACCGCATGATGTCGACCATGATCGTGACCACGACATAGGTGTCCAGCGCCCCGAGCAGGACCGCGAGACTACCCGCGCCGATCGCGACCCGTCGGCCGCGGCCGACGTTCGGGGTGTTGTCGATAGCGGGGGCCTGCGGCATCA
>JBAXIR010000004.1:0-42884 GCA_037138275.1 Mycobacteriaceae bacterium
ACCCGCTGGTGGACGAGGTGATCGGCTCGGTGATCGTCGTCGACCAGGGAACCGATAAGGCCATAAATCATCCGGGCTTTGACAGCGCGGCCGCCGCACTCGGTCGCCGGCTGTCCATCCACAATCAGCCGAACCTCGGCGGATCGGGCGGCTACAGCCGGGTGATGTATGAGTCGCTGAAGAACACCGACTGCGAGCAGATCCTCTTTATGGATGACGACATCCGGATCGAACCGGATTCCATCCTGCGCGCGCTGGCGCTGAGTCGCTTCGCCAAGGCGCCCACCCTGATCGGCGGACAGATGCTCAACCTGCAGGAGCCGTCGCACCTGCACGTCATGGGCGAGGTGATCAATCGTGGAAACTTCATGTGGACAAACGCGCCGCACACGGAGTACGACCACGACTTCGCCAGATATCCACTCAGCAGTGACGACGAAGACGGCAACAGTGCGCTGCTGCACCGCCGGATCGATGTCGACTACAACGGATGGTGGATGTGCATGATCCCGCGGCAGGTAGCCGAGGAACTGGGTCAGCCGCTGCCGCTATTCATCAAATGGGATGACGCCGATTACGGGTTGCGCGCGGGCGAGCACGGCTACGGCACGGTCACCATGCCCGGTACGGCGATCTGGCATATGGCCTGGAGCGATAAGGACGATGCGATCGATTGGCAGGCCTACTTCCATCTCCGGAACAGGCTGGTGGTGTCCGCGATGCATTGGGACGCGCCGGTCCGCGGCCTGTTGGCAAGCTCATGGAAGGCGACCCTGAAACACCTTCTGTGCCTTGAGTATTCGACCGTCGCGATTCAGAACAAGGCAATCGCCGACTTCCTCGCCGGTCCGGAGCACATCTTCTCGATTCTGGAGTCGGCGCTGCCCGAGGTTCGTGCGATGCGTCAGGAGTACCCCGACGCAGTTGTGCTATCGGGTGCGACCGCATTACCTGCGCCCAGCGGGCGAACCAGGGTTCACAAACCTCCGGTTGCGTTGCCGACCATCGGTTTACGCCTCGCGCGTGGCGTGATTCATCAACTTCGCAGGGAGAATCCGGACCACCACGCACGGCCACAACTCAATGTGCCCACCCAGGATGCGCGCTGGTTCCTGCTCTGCAAGGTCGACGGCGTCACGGTCACCACGGCCGACGGCCGTGGCGTGGTCTACCGCCAGCGCGATCGGGCGAAGATGCTGGCACTGCTGAAGGACTCGTTGCGCCTGCATATCCGGCTGGCTCGCAAGTACGACCACATGCGCAAGATCTACCGCGAAGCCCTGCCCGTGCTGTCCAGCCAGCAGAAGTGGGAGACCGTGCTGTTGGAAGAATCGCCAATCGGTGCCTGACGTCGTCGGGCCGCCGACCGGCGAGGCGGCGCTTCTGGCCGACGTGCAATCGAGGCTGTCCTCGGCGCCGGTCGTGACAGGTGCACGGGCCATGTCACATTTCGGCGAGCACGCCGCGGGTTGGGTCGCAGTCTCCGCCGCCGGTGCACTGCTGGCGAAGGGGCGCCGCCGCGAGTGGCTACTCGTCGGAATCGGCGCCGTGGCCGCACATGCCGCGTCGATACTGATCAAGAGAGTGGTGCGACGCAGCAGACCGCACCACCGGGATATCGAGGTCAAGGTGGCCACGCCAAGTTCGCTGAGCTTTCCATCCGCACACGCGACGTCCACCGCGGCCGCAGCTATGCTGCTGTGCCGTGCCACCCGGTCGCCCCTGCCGATGGCCCTGGTGCCGTTGATGGCGCTGTCGCGACTGGTACTCGGTGTGCACTACCCGACTGACGTCCTGGCCGGGATCGCCGTCGGCGCCACGGTAGCGCGGACCGTCACCCACCTCGCCGGTCCCGCAAAGGAGACGCCACGTGAGCCCTCATGAGTGAGACTCGGGTCGTCGGTCCGCCGAGCAATCTCTTCGCCGCCATCATCAAAGCCGTCCGCCCTCGCCAATGGGTGAAGAACCTGTTGGTGTTGGTCGCACCACTGGCCGCCCTCGGCGGCAATGTCAGTTATGACTTCCGCGATGTCGCATTCAAGGTGTCGGTGGCGTTCGTGGTCTTCTGCATGGCCGCCTCAGCCATCTACCTCGTCAACGACGCTCAAGACGTGGAGGCGGACCGGGCCCACCCGACCAAACAGTTCAGGCCGATCGCGGCCGGTGTGCTTCCGGTCGGGCTCGCCTACGCTATTGCTGCTGCGCTTGCCCTCGGTTGCCTGGCGATCTCGTGGTGGCTGACACCCCACCTGGCCGTGGTGATGGCCGTCTACCTCGGAGTTCAACTGGCCTACTGCTTCGGGCTCAAACACCAAGCGGTGCTTGATATCTGCATTGTGTCGTCGGGGTTCCTGATCCGTGCGATCGCCGGCGGTGTTGCCGCGGGAATTCCGCTATCGCAGTGGTTCCTGATGGTGATGGCCTTCGGATCGTTGTTCATGGCGGCCGGCAAGCGCTACGCCGAATTGCAACTGGCCGAGCGCACCGGCGCAAAGATCCGCAAGTCGCTGGAAAGCTACACCAGCACCTATCTTACTTTCGTCTGGACGCTGTCTGCGACTGCCGTCGTCCTCTGCTATGCGCTGTGGGCATTTGAGCGTGGCGGTAGAACAGGTTCGTGGTTCGCCGTGTCGATCATCCCGTTCACGATCGCCATCATGCGGTATGCGGTCGATATCGACGGCGGACTTGCCGGCGAGCCTGAGGAGATCGCATTGGGCGACCGCATCCTGCAAATGCTCGCACTGATCTGGATCGGAACCGTCATTGCCGCCGTCGCCCTGGGTTAGCGCGGCGGCTGCCGACCCCGGCGGTCCCGAAACCGCTTCGTCCGCAGGGCGTTCGGGGGTAAACCTCTGGGCCGGGTTTGGCAACTCGCTGCTCACCAGAGTCAGTCTGTGGACCTCGGTTGCCATGGTCGTGGCGTTGTGGGCATGGGGTGCGTGGCAGCGGCGCTGGATCGCCGATGACGGCCTGATCGTATTGCGGACCGTCCGGAACCTGCTGGTGGGCAATGGTCCGGTGTTCAACCCGGGCGAGCGGGTCGAGTCCAACACCTCCACCGCATGGACCTACCTCATGTACGTCGGCAGCGTTATCGGCGGTCCGATGCGGTTGGAGTACGTCGCGCTCGCGTTGGCCCTGGCGTTGAGTGTGGCCGGTGTGATGATGGCCATGCTGGGGGCGGCGCGCTTGTACGCGCCGGGCCTTCGTGGTCGCACCGCGTTGATCCTTCCGGCGGGTGCGTTGGTCTACATCGCCTTGCCGCCGGCACGTGACTTCGCCACCTCCGGTTTGGAGAACGGTTTGGTGACTGCCTGGCTTGGCCTGCTGTGGTGGATGATGGTCGGTTGGGGGCAGGCCCGGACAGCGCGGCCGCGGTTGCACGCCGCACTGGCGTTCGTGGCCGGGTTGAGCGTTCTCGTCCGGCCTGAGTTGGCCCTCATCGGTGGACTTGCGCTGGTGATGATGATCCTCGCCGCCGGGGACTGGCGGCGACGGGCACTCATCGTGCTGGCCGGTGGACTCCTGCCGATCGGATACCAGATCTTTCGGATGGGCTACTACGGACTGCTGGTACCGCAGACCGCGTTGGCCAAGGACGCGGCCGGCAGCAAGTGGAGCCAAGGCCTGATCTATCTGGGCAACTTCACCGGGCCCTACGCGCTGTGGGTTCCGACGCTCCTCATGATCGCTCTGGGTCTGGTGCTGGTGGCCGGGCGGCCGAGGTGGAGTTCGGTGGGCGAGGCGCCCGGTCGCGGGTCATGGTCCCGGCGGCTGCAAAATCCGGCCGCGGTCGTCGCTTTCATGCTCGTCAGCGGTGTTGTGCAGGCCATGTACTGGATTCGGCAGGGCGGTGACTTCATGCACGGACGCGTTCTACTGGCACCGGTGTTCTGCCTGCTCGCCCCGGTCTCGGTGATCCCGGTGGTGCTGGGTGTCGGAGCCTGGTCTCCCAGCAAGTCCTGGCGCGCCGGGTTCGCCCGAGAGAAAGTCACTGTGCTGGGCGGTGCCGCAACCGCGTTATGGCTCGCGCTGGCAGGTTGGGCGCTGTGGGCGGCGAACTCACCGGGTATGGGTTCTGACGCCACCCGGGTGACCTACTCCGGAATCGTCGACGAGCGGCGGTTCTATTCTCAGGCCACCGGCCATGCCCACCCGCTGACCGCCGCAGATTATCTCGACTATCCGCGGATGCGTTCGGTCCTGGTCGCCATCAACAACACCCCGGATGGAGCACTGCTGCTGCCCTCGGGCAACTACGACGTGTGGGATGTGGTGCCGGCTATGCCGCCGCCGCCTCCACCACCTGGTGTTTCTATGGAAAGTTGGCGCCGCCAAATAGCTACGCACACAGTCTTTTTCACCAATCTAGGCATGGTGGGAATGAATGTCGGTCTCAACACCCGGGTGATAGACCAGATCGGTCTGGTCAACCCGCTTGCCGCGCACACTGCGCGCCTGGGGGACGCCCGAATCGGCCATGACAAGAACCTTTTCCCGGACTGGGCGGTCGCCGAGGGGCCATGGCTCAAGGAACGTCCCTACATCCCGGAGTACCTCGACGAGGGGTGGATCCGAGAGGCCGGCATTGCGCTGGGGTGCCCGAAAACCGTCGAGAAACTCGAGTCGATCCGGGAGCCGATGAGTTGGCCACGGTTCATCGGCAACCTGCACCACGCGCTGGAGTACACCGGATACCGGATCGACCGGGTTCCGAGGTACGACCTGGCGCGGTGCGGTTTGGCTCCGCCGCCACCAGAAAGTCCCCCGTACACCGGACTCCCGGCGACCGGACCATGAAATCTCCGGCCTCGGGCGATCGGCACCAATACCGGAACCACCCCGTGGTCTGTGTGATTCACTACGATTCGGCGTCCGATCGGATAACAGACCGGATGAGTCGACGTGAGGTGGGTATGAGCAGTCTGCTGAAACTGTTCCGGGCGCTGTGCGCCGGGGTCGTGGCGCTGGCCGGGTGGGGTGCGCTGACGCCGACCGCCGCGGCTGCCGGCATCGAGTACCTGATGGTCCCGTCTGCTGCGATGGGCCGCGATAT
The DNA here is from genome assembly GCA_037138275.1 of Mycobacteriaceae bacterium. GTDB lineage: Bacteria > Actinomycetota > Actinomycetes > Mycobacteriales > Mycobacteriaceae > Mycobacterium. The sequence continues at coordinate 5,060 of JBAXIR010000004.1, forward strand.
TCCGGTCGCCTTCTCCGGCGGTGGCCCGCATGTCGTGGTGCTGCTTGACGCCTTCAATGCCGCGCCCCAGGTCAGCAACTGGGTGACGCTGGGCAATGCGATGGGCACCCTCGGTGGCCGGGGAGTTTCGGTGGCGGCCCCGGCCGGCGGCGCCTACAGCCTGTACACCAACTGGGAGCAGGACGGCTCCAAGCAGTGGGAGACCTTTCTGGCCGACGAGTTGCCCAACTGGCTGGCGGCCAACAAGGGACTCGCGCCGGGCGGTCACGGAATCGTCGGCGCTTCTCAAGGTGGGTTGGGAGCGGTGACCATGGCCACCTTCCATCCCGACCGCTATAGCTACGCCGGATCGATGTCTGGCTTCCTGGCCCCGTCGAACACCCAACTCAACGGCGCCATCTCGAATGGCATCAACGCGAGCGGAGCTAACGTCGAGGCAATGTGGGGCGCGCCGCAGTTGGGCCGCTGGAAATTCCACGATCCCAATGTCCACGCCAACCTGCTGGTGGCCAACAACACCAGGCTCTGGGTGTTCAGTCCGCAGGCAGTCACCTGCACCGACCCGGCCGCCATGATCGGATTCTGTGACCAGGCCCAGGGCAGCAACCGAACCTTCTATGCGCACTATCGGTCGCTGGGCGGACATAACGGCTACTTCGACTTCCCGGCCTCGGGTAACCATGACTGGGGCACGTGGTCCGCTGCGCTGGGCGCGTTGGCCAACGACGTCTCGGCCGCCATCGGTTAGCGAACTTTTCCCGGTGACAACCGTTAGGTATCCGCAACGTCGTGGAGGCTGGTGCACATTCTCCGAACCGGTACTGTGGAACAGTGCAACGCTTGAGTAGCGGTTCGCTCAGCAAACTTTCAGGTACGGGTCGGCGTCCCTTCGGAACGCCTTCGCGACCGGTTTTCGTCGCTGCATCGCGAGCGGTCTTGGCGGCCGGAGTCGTCGGTCCGGCGGTGTGCTTGCTCGCGGGTTGTAGCTCATCGGGGGCGGATCTGATGAGCACGGTGGCCCTGCCGTCGCAGCAGAGTGCAGGTTCGGATCAGGGCGTCGTGATGGGAGTGTCGCCAGAGTCGGGACCCCAATCGAGCGCGTTGGATCTGACCCCGGTCCAACGCGGTTATCTCGACGGACTCATCGCCGCCGGCGTCCACCCCTCATCCGAATTGCGTGCGCTGAGCATCGGTTCCTACGTATGCCAGGCCCGTGCGGCCGGTCAGAGCGACCAGGCGGTAAGGGATTACGTGGCCCCCATGGTTCGCAGCGATGTCGCCGACTCCAACGCGTCGTCGCCGCAGTCGGCATCCGCCATCCAGGCGGACGCGGCCATTGACTACTACATTCTTCTTGCCGGTCAACGGCTCTGCTGAGACATGGTCCGCAGGTCCGGAAAGACTGATCGCCGCAGACGGCACCGAATCCTGGCACTAATCGCCGCCGCCGCTGTCGCAGTGGTGGTCGGGTTGGTGGTGGCGATCATCGTGATCGTGGTGCGCCGGCCCGAACCGGCGACGACGGCCATTCCACCGACCGCTGTGCCGCCGACGAGCCAACCCGGGCGCACGCCGCGGCCGGCCTTCCAGGACGCGAGTTGCCCCGACGTCGACCTGATCGCCATCCCGGGTACCTGGGAGTCCTCGCCGACCGATGACCCGTTCAACCCGACACAGTTCCCGATTGCCTTGCTGCGCAACGTGACCGGGCCCATTTCCGATCAGTTCGGCCGCGACCGGGTCGAGGTGTTCACCGTTCCCTACACTGCCCAGTTCCACAATCCGCTGTCGGCGGATAGGCAAATGTCCTACAACGACAGCCGCACAGAGGGATCTCGGGCAGCGGTGGCGGCGATGACCGCGATGAATGACCGCTGTCCGTTGACCAGTTACCTACTGGTCGGCTTCTCCCAGGGTGCTGTGATCGCCGGCGATATGGCCAGCGATATCGGCAACGGGCGTGGCCCGGTAGACGAGGACCTGGTGCTGGGAGTGACCCTGATCGCCGACGGCCGCCGACATCCGGGCGAGGGTGTGGAAATCGGGCCCAACCCGCCCGGCCAGGGTGCGGAGATCACCCTCGCCGAGGTCCCGACCCTGTCGGCGCTGGGCCTGACCATGAGTGGACCGCGACCGGGCGGCTTCGGCGCTCTGAACAACCGCACCAACCAGATCTGTGGGCCCGGCGATCTGATTTGTGCAGCCCCGCAGTCAGCCTTCAATATCGCCAACCTGCCACAGACAATTCAGGTGCTGGCCGGTGGCGCCGGTCAACCCGTGCACGCGTTGTACAACACGCCGGAGTTCTGGAACCTCGACGGCCTGACGTCGACGTCGTGGACACTGAATTGGGCACGTGACCTGATCGTGAACGCACCTCGGCCGCCGCACGGTTAGACCGCGGTCCAACGGCGCTGCGATTTGGCTGCTGCACACATTGGGATTAACATTAAGAGGAAAATAAGGCCTGATAAAAGCCGGTCCGACGGAGGATCGACGAAACCCCGCGAGCGTGCCGGTGGCCGCCCGCCGATGGCGCGCCGGGGGGTTGCCGCCCACCGCGGCCCGACACGGAATGTGTTCTGACAGGAGAGTGGTATGCCGTTCCATAACCCGTTCATCAAGGACGGACGGATCACCTTCCCGGAAGGCGCCAGCCTCGTCAAGCACGTCGAGCGGTGGGCCAAGGTCCGCGGCGACAAACTTGCCTACCGTTTCCTGGACTTCTCCACCGAGCGTGACGGGGTCGCCCACGATCTGCGCTGGGCTGACTTCAGCATCCGCAACCGCGCTGTCGCCGCGCGCCTGCAACAGGTGACCCAACCCGGCGACCGGGTGGCAATCCTGTGCCCGCAGAACCTCGAGTACCTCATCGCGTTCTTCGGCACGCTGTACTCCGGTCGTATCGCGGTACCGCTGTTCGACCCGTCCGAGCCCGGTCACGTGGGCCGGCTCCATGCCGTTCTGGATAACTGCGAGCCGTCGGCGATCCTCACCACCACCGAGGCCGCAGAAGGGGTCCGGAAATTCTTCCGCACCCGCCCGGCCAACGCGCGTCCGCGCGTCATCGCCGTGGACGCCGTGCCCGACGAGGTCGGTGCCGCCTGGGAACCGGTGGAGACCGATCAACAGAACATCGCCTATCTGCAATACACCTCCGGATCCACGCGGATCCCCACCGGTGTGCAGATCACCGAGCAGAACCTAGCCACCAATGTGGTGCAGGTGATCGAGGCACTCGAGGGCGAGGAAGGCGATCGCGGCGTCAGCTGGCTGCCGTTCTTCCACGATATGGGTCTGATCACGGCGCTGTTGTCACCCATGATCGGCCACTTCTTCACCTTCATGACACCGGCTGCGTTCGTGCGTCGGCCCGGTCGCTGGATCCGCGAGATGGCTCGCAAGCCCGAGGATGAGGGCGGCGTCATCTCAGTGGCACCGAACTTTGCGTTCGACCATGCCGCGGCCCGCGGTCTACCGCGCGACGGTGAGCCGCCGTTGGATATGTCTAATATCAAGGCGATCCTCAATGGCAGCGAACCGATCTCGGCGGCCACCGTTCGTCGGTTCAACGAGGCGTTCGAGCCGTTCGGGTTTCCCGCCCGGGCCATCAAACCGTCCTACGGCCTGGCCGAGGCGACATTGTTTGTGTCCACCACACCGGCCGGTCAACCGCCCAAGATCGTCACCGTCGACCGCGATCAACTCAACGGCAATCACTTCATCGAGGTGCCCGAAGATTCCCCCGCCGCGGTCGCACAGGCGTCGGCCGGCAAGATCGGCGTCGCCGAATGGGCCGCGATCGTCGATCACGAGACCGCAAGCGAAGTGCCCGACGGGCAGATCGGCGAGATCTGGATCAGCGGACCGAATATGGGCACCGGCTACTGGAATAAGCCCGAGGAGACCATCGCGACCTTTCAGAACATTCTCAAGTCGCGGACAAGTCCCTCTCACGCCGACGGTGCGGCCGACGACGCCAACTGGGTGCGCACCGGTGACCTCGGCGCCTACCACGACGGAGACCTCTACATCACCGGCCGGGTCAAGGATCTGGTGATCATCGACGGCCGTAACCACTACCCGCAGGATCTCGAGTACTCGGCGCAGGAGGCCACCAGGGCACTGCGCACCGGCTTCGTCGCGGCGTTCTCGGTGCCGGCCAATCAACTCCCCGACGAGGTGTTCGCCAACGCGCAGTCGGGTCTCAAGCGCGACCCCGGTGACACGTCCGAACAACTGGTCATCGTCGGCGAGCGCGCGGCCGGCACTCACAAGATGGAAGTCGAGCCCGTCACCGACGCCATTCGTGCGGCGATCGCCGTCCGCCACGGAGTCACCGTGCGCGATGTGCTGCTGACGCCGGCCGGTGCTATCCCGCGCACCTCCAGCGGCAAGATCGGCCGGCGCGCCTGCCGGGCCGCCTACCTCGACGGCAGCCTGCGCAGCGGGAAGATCGCCAACGCCTTCCCTGACGAGGCGGAATGACGACCGAAGGTCCGGCATCCGATTCAACGATGCCTGTCGAGCCCCCCGAGCCCCCCGAGCCCGAAGAACCGTCGGCTCCGTCCGCCGGGAGTGAGCTGGCGCGCACCGAGATGTCGGTGCCGGAGATGCGCGGGTGGCTGCGCAACTGGGTGGCAGTAGCCACCGGGCAGTCGCCGGACACCATCGACGAGTCCACGCCGATGGTCGAGCTCGGGCTGTCCTCGCGCGACGCGGTGGCGATGGCCAGTGACATCGAGGACCTGACCGGTGTCACCCTGACCGCGACGGTGGCATTCCGGCACCCGACAATCGAGTCGCTTGCGGTGGTGATCATCGAAGGCGAGCCCGAGCTCGAGCCTTACGATCCGGACGAGGACTGGACCCGCACCCGCGAGGTCGCCGATATTGCGATCGTCGGTCTGGCGACGCGGTTCCCGGGCGATATGAACACCCCCGACCAAATGTGGCAGGCGCTGCTCGAGGGCCGTGATGCCATCACCGACCTGCCCGAGGGTCGCTGGGCGGAGTTCATGGACGAGCCGCGGCTGGCCGAACGGATCGCCAAAGCCCGCACCCGCGGCGGCTACCTCACCGATATCAAGGGCTTCGACTCCGAATTTTTCGCGCTGTCGAAGATGGAGGCCGACAACCTCGATCCGCAGCAGCGCCTCGCGCTCGAGTTGACCTGGGAGGCGCTGGAAGGCGCCCACATCCCGGCGTCGAGCCTGCGCGGCACAAGCGTCGGGGTGTTCGTCGGCAGTTCCACCAACGATTACAGCTACCTGGCGATGATGGATCCGCGGACCGCGCACCCGTACGCCATCACCGGCACCGCGAGTTCGATCATCGCCAACCGGGTGTCCTACTTCTATGACTTCCGCGGACCGTCCGTGGCCGTCGACACTGCCTGTTCGTCGTCGCTGGTGGCCGTGCACCAGGGTGTGGCGGCACTGCGCTCCGGCGAGGCCGACGTGGTGCTGGCCGGCGGGGTGAACGCGCTCGTGACCCCCGCCGTCACTCTCGGCTTCGACGAGGTCGGCGGCGTACTGGCACCGGACGGGCGGATCAAATCGTTCTCCGCCGACGCCGACGGTTACGCACGTTCGGAGGGCGCGGGCATGCTGGTGCTCAAGCGACTCGATGACGCGCGCCGGGACGGCGACGATATTCTCGCCGTCATCGCAGGCAGCGCGATCAACCATGATGGCCGATCCAACGGCATGCTGGCGCCCAACCCCGATGCCCAGGCCGATGTGCTGCGCCGGGCCTATCGCGATGCCGGGATCAACCCGCGCGACGTCGATTACGTCGAGGCGCACGGCACCGGAACGATTCTGGGTGACCCGATCGAAGCCGACGCGCTCGGGCGTGTCATCGGTCGGGGCCGTGCCGCAGATCAACCCGCACTGCTCGGTGCGGTCAAGTCCAATGTGGGTCACCTGGAATCCGCCGCCGGTGCCGCCAGCCTGGCGAAGGTGGCACTGTCATTGCGCCACAACAAAATTCCGGCATCCATCAACTATGCCGGGCCCAACCCCTACATCGATTTCGACGCAGTCCATCTTCGGGTGGTCGAGGCGGCTACCGATTGGCCGCGCTACAGCGGACATGCTATCGCCGGGGTGTCCGGCTTCGGATTCGGCGGTGCCAATGCGCATCTGGTGCTGCGGGAGGTGCTGCCTGAAGATCTCATCGAGCCCGAACCCGAGCCTGAGCCGGAGACGTCGTCGGCGTCCGAGGCGGTCGCGGTGTACGTGGGCGGCGTCCGGATGGATGAGTACGGCGAATTCATTCATGAAGGTGCCGGTGATGACGATGATTACGGCGACGTCGACCACTACGCGGCTGTCGACGGCGAGCCCGCACTGCCCGGTCTGACTGATGAGGCGCTGCGACTGCTGGCGATAGCCCGCGAGGAACTCGACACCGAGGTTCTGCCCGTTGCCGTTGTGCCGCTGGCAGTTTCAGGTTTTCTGACCTCGCGGAAAAGGTCTACCGCCACCGAACTCGCAGACTGGATCGACAGCCCAGCCGGGCGGGCCTCGTCGCTGGAATCAATTGGCCGCTCGCTGTCCCGGCGTAATCACGGGCGCTCCCGCGCAGTCGTCATGGCTCATGACCACGACGAGGCCGTCAAGGGTCTGCGTGCGATCGCCGACGGAAAAATGAGTCCACTGGTGTTTAGCGCCGACGGCCCGGTCACCAACGGCCCGGTATGGGTGTTGGCCGGATTCGGCGCCCAGCACCGCAAGATGGGTAAGAGTCTGTACCTGCGCGACGACGTCTTTGCCGAGTGGATCAACAAGGTGGACAGCCTGGTTCAGGATGAACGCGGCTACTCGATCCTCGAACTGATCCTGGATGACTCGGTTGACTACACCGACGAAACCTGCGAGTACCCGATCGAAGTGGTTCAGCTGGTGATCTTTGCGATCCAGATCGCGCTGGGCGAAATGCTGCGCCATCACGGCGCGAAACCTGCTGCGGTGGTTGGCCAGTCGCTGGGCGAGGCGGCGGCGGCTTACTTCGCCGGGGGGTTGTCGCTGGCGGACGCCACCCGCACCATCTGCGCCCGCTCGCACCTGATGGGCGAGGGCGAGGCGATGCTGTTCGGCGAGTATATCCGCCTGATGGCACTGGTCGAATACTCCGCCGAGGAGATCAGAGACATCTTCTCTGACTTCCCCGATCTGGAAGTGTGCGTCTACGCCGCGCCGACTCAAACCGTGATCGGCGGACCGCCCGAGCAGGTCGACGCGATCATCGCCCGCGCCGAGGCGGAAGGGAGGTTCGCTCGCAAGTTCCAGACGAAGGGTGCCAGTCACACCACCCAGATGGACCCGCTGCTGGGGGAATTGGCCGCCGAGTTGCAGGGCATCGCGCCGCATCCGTTAACGATCGGCTACTTCTCCACCGTGCACGAGGGCGGCTACATCCGGCCGGGCGGCGAGCCGATCCACGACGTGGACTACTGGAAGAAGGGCCTGCGGCACAGCGTCCACTTCACCCAGGGCATCCGCAACGCCGTCGACAACGGGCACACCACCTTCGTGGAACTGGCGCCAAACCCGGTGGCGCTGATGCAGGTTGGCCTCACGACAGCCGCCGCGGGCCTGCATGATGCGCAGCTGATCGGCACGCTCGCCCGCAAGTCCGATGAGGTGGAGTCGGTGGTGGCTGCGATGGCGCAGCTCTACACCTACGGCCACGGCCTTGATTTCGCGACTTTATTCACTGCGGCGGCGGGCCCAGACGATTACGCCGATATCCCGCCGACTCGGTTCAAGCGCAAGCCGCACTGGCTCAACGCGCACTTTTCTGCCGACGGTTCGGGCATTCTGCCCGGTACGCACGTCGCGATGCCGGATGGGCGGCACGTGTGGGAATACGCGCCGCAGGGGCCTACGGATCTGGCGGTATTGGTGAAAGCCGCTGCGGTACAGGTCCTTCCGGACGCAACATTGACCGCCTCCGAGCAACGCGCGATGCCCGGCGACGGCGCCCGGTTGGTGACCACTCTCACCCGGCACCCGGGCGGGGCTGCGGTGCAGGTGCACGCCCGCATTGATGAGTCGTTCACTCTGATCTACGACGCCATCGTCAGCCGGTCAGGTGCGGTGTCGAGTCTGCCTGCCGCGGTGGCCACCGGCGTCGCGGTAAGCGCGCCGACAGCGGTGGCCGAGCCTGTCGACGAGAGCCCGGATGCCGATATCCTGCACGACAGCCTCGCCGCCGGCGCCGGACTGACCGCCAGCCTTGGCAAGTGGTCGCCGGATTCGGCCGAAACCGTGCATGACAGGTTGTCGACGATCGTCGGTAGCGCGATGGGTTACGAGCCCGAGGACCTGCCCTGGGAGGTTCCCTTGATCGAACTCGGGTTGGACTCGTTGATGGCGGTGCGGATCAAGAACCGCGTCGAGTACGACTTCGATCTCCCGCCGATCCAGCTGACCGCGGTTCGCGACGCGAATCTCTATGCCGTTGAAAAGCTCATCGCGTACGCGATCGAGAATCGCGAGGCCGTGTCTGAGCTACACGAGCACCAGAAGACGCTCACTCCGGAAGAGATCGCTGCCGAGCAAGCCGCGATAGCCGCCGGTGAGATTCCGGCGGAACTGGCGGCCAGGCTTGCCGCCAAGCACCCCGAACTCCATTCCGATGTGCCGCCGCCGCCGACTGATCCCGCCGGTCCGGGAATTCCGGCGCCGCCGACCGAACCCGCACCATCCTCTCCAGCCGCGGCCGGTAAGGCGCTCAGCCAACAGGCCGTCATCGACGCGCTGGGCACCGACGTGCCGCCGCGCGAGGCCGCCGAGCGCATCACGTTCGCCACCTGGGCCATCGTCACCGGCAAATCACCGGGCGGAATCTTCAACGAATTGCCGAAGGTCGACGACGAGACCGCGGCCAAGATCGCCGAACGGCTCTCCGAGCGAGCCGAGGGCACCATCACCGTCGAGCAGGTGAAGTCCGCCACGACCATCGAGGACTTGGCCACCGACGTCCGTGAGTACCTCGACGCCGGCGAACTCGAGGGGTTCGTTCGCACCCTGCGGGCGCCGAAAGAGGGCGTCGAGGGCGTGCCGGTGTTCGTATTCCACCCTGCCGGTGGTTCGACGGTGGTCTACGAGCCACTCATCAAGCGCCTCCCGGCCGACAACCCGGTCTATGGCCTGGAACGGGTCGAAGGTTCCATCGAGGAACGGGCCCGGCAATACGTTCCCAAGCTTCTGGAGATCGGCGGAACCGGCCCGTTCATTCTCGCCGGCTGGTCACTGGGTGGGGCGCTGGCTTACGCGTGTGCCGTCGGACTCGACCGCGCCGGAGCCGACGTCCGGTTCGTCGGGCTGATCGACACGGTTCGCGCCGGAGAGGACGTCCCCCAGACCAAAGAGGAGATCCGTGCCCGCTGGGACCGCTACGCGCTGTTCGCGCAGCGAACCTTCAATGTCGAGATCCCGGCCATCCCCTACGAGCAACTTGAGAACCTCGACGACGACGGCCAGGTCCGGTTCGTGCTCGACGCCGTCAAGGCAAGCGGGGTGAACATTCCGGGCGGCGTTATCGAACATCAGCGGACGTCGTATTTGGACAACCGCGCGCTGGACACAGCCGATATCGAGCCATTCAACGGTCACGTCACCCTCTATATGGCCGACCGGTATCACGACGACGCGATCATGTTCGAACCGCGGTACGGCATCCGTCAGCCGGACGGCGGATGGGGCCGGTTCGCATCCGATCTCGAGGTGGTGCCGATCGGGGGCGAGCACATCCAGGCGATTGACGAGCCGTACATTGCCAAGGTGGGCGCGCACCTCAGCGAAGCGATCACCCGGATTCAAGCGCAGGAGAAGCAGGGTCAGTGACGGATAGGACCACCGCCGAGTTGCTGGCCGAATTGCGTGAGAAGCTCGCGCTGGCGGCCGAACCCGGTGGCGAGGTGGCCGCGGCCAAGCGCGATAAGCGGGGCATCCCCAGTGCCCGGGCGCGGATACAGGCGTTGGTCGACCCGGGTAGCTTCCTGGAGATCGGCGCGCTGGCTCGAACCCCCGGCGATCCGAATGCTCTCTACGGCGACGGCGTGGTCTGCGGGCACGGCACCATCAACGGCCGCCCGGTCGGGGTCTTCTCCCACGACCAGACCGTATTCGGTGGCTCGGTCGGAGAGATGTTCGGCCGCAAGGTCGCCCGTTTGATGGAGTGGGTGGCCATGGTCGGCTGCCCGATCGTCGGCATCAACGACTCCGGCGGCGCCCGTATTCAAGACGCCGTCACGTCGCTGGCCTGGTATGCCGAATTGGGCCGCCGCCACGAACTGCTCTCCGGCGTCGTTCCGCAGATCTCGATCATCCTCGGCAAGTGCGCCGGCGGCGCGGTGTACTCACCGATCCAGACCGACCTTGTGGTCGCGGTTCGCGACCAGGGCTACATGTTCGTCACCGGGCCGGACGTGATCAAGGACGTCACCGGAGAGGACGTCACGCTCGACGAACTCGGCGGCGCCGACTACCAGGCCCGCTACGGCAACATCCACCAGGTCGTCGACTCGGAGAAGGAAGCCTTCGCCTACGTTCGGGATTTCCTGGATTTCCTGCCGCCCAACACCTTTGACGACGCGCCAGTGGTCAATCCCGGCCTTGAGCCGGAGATAACCCCGGAGGACCTCGAACTCGACGAGATCATTCCGGACGCCGACAACACGGCCTACGACATGCACGACATCCTGCTGCGGATTTTCGACGACGGCGATTTCCTCGATGTCGCCGCCCAAGCGGGGCAGGCGTTGATCACCGGGTTCGCCCGCGTCGACGGCCGCCCGGTCGGTGTGGTGGCCAATCAGCCCATGATGATGTCCGGAGCGATTGACAACGAAGCCTCCGACAAGGCCGCCCGCTTCGTTCGGTTCTGTGACTCGTTCAATACCCCGCTGGTGTTCGTTGTCGATACCCCAGGGTTCCTGCCCGGTGTCGAGCAGGAGCGCAACGGCATCATCAAGCGTGGCGGACGGTTCCTCTACTCCGTCGTCGAGGCTGATGTCCCGAAGGTCACCATCACCATTCGCAAGTCCTACGGCGGCGCGTACGCGGTGATGGGTTCCAAACAACTGACTGCCGATCTCAACTTGGCCTGGCCGACGGCGCGCATTGCCGTCATCGGCGCCGACGGTGCCGCGCAACTGCTGGTCAAGCGGTTCCCGGATCCGACGGCGCCGGAGGTGCAGAAGATCCGCGCCGACTTCATCGAGGGTTACAACCTCAACATGGCCATCCCCTATATCGCCGCTGAACGCGGGTTCATCGACGCGGTGATCGAGCCGCATCAGACTCGGCTGCTGCTGCGCAAGGCCATGAAACTGTTGCGGGACAAACAGATTCAGCGTGTTTCCCGCAAGCACGGACTGATCCCGATCTGATGGGCTCCGACCCCAGGCCACCTGAGCCGCGGCTCTACATCTTCCCGCACACCGGTGGTTCGGCGGAGTTCTACGTGCCGTTCGCGAGGGCTTTCACCGGCGGAACGAAATGCGTGGCGGTGCAGTATCCCGGTAAGCGAGCCGGCAAGGATTTGTCCCAGTACACGGGTATCCCGGACTTGGCTGACCGGCTGTGCGCGATGCTCAAACCGGAGGAGTCACCGGCGGGCCAGGTGGCGTTGTTCGGGCACAGCATGGGTGCACTGCTGGCCTTTGAGGTGGCGCTGCGCTTCGAACAGGCCGGGAATCCCGTTGCCGCACTGTTCGTCTCGGCGTCCGCCGCGCCCGGACTGCTGCGCAGGGTCGCCAATCTGCAAGGCTCGGACGCCCAACTGCTGACCATGGTCAGCGAGGTCACGGGGGCCAACCCGGAATTTCTGAACAATGAACACTTCGCCGCCACGATCCTGCCGACATTGCGAGGCCTGAAAGCCGTCGCCGCGTATGAGAGTCCGCCCGAGTCGAAGGTTTCCTGCCCGATCCACGCGTTGATGGCGGATAACGATGAATTGGGCACCGAGGAATTGATGTCGCCGTGGGAGCAGCGGACCACCTCGAGTTTCGACCTGACCGTTTTCCCGGGTGACCACTTCTACATCAACACGAACCTGCCCCGGCTCGCCCAGTGGGTGGAGGAGCGGGTCCGCCCGGGCCGCGCTGCGAGTGGTTGACGGACCATGCTCAATCTGAGATTTAGCTGAGAGCGTAAGAAGGCGCAGGACACAGTTTGCTGTGCAGGGCTGCGAGCACGCTGAGTTAAGTCTGTGCGCCCGGTCGGCGTTGGCTTAATAACCAGTTCAGAGTGGATGTTGACGAGGCGAGCGATCAGTTGGCGATTGTGCTCTGGGCAATGGGCAAGTGTGCTCTGAGCCACTTCTAGGGGGTGAATCTTGCCGCTTTACCGAGTGAGTATTACGCTTTGCTGATAGATTGGGGGAGAAGCGAGCGCTCATTCGGGTGCCCGCGCGAAGATTTTTAGGCTCGCGTCCAGGCTTGGTGTTCTTTGCGAACTCCCGGGCAACGCGATCCAGGGGCGCCGCGAGTGGCCCCGCACACCGAAAGCGAAGAGGTTACTCAGCATGCTGCAGACCAATGCGTCCCTGCCCGCCTTGCTCCTGCGTCGCGCCACCGAAGATCCGGATGCTCCCGCGTACATCTTCATGGATCCGGAGGTCACCGGCACCGGACCAGCTGAGACGCTGACCTGGAGTGAGCTTCACCGCAAGGTTCTGGTCCTCGCGGATGAGTTACGGCTGCATGGCGCGCCCGGCGATCGCGCAGGGATCCTGGCACCGCAGGGCCTGGACTACATCGTCTCGTTCCTCGGTGCATTGCAGGCCGGCTTCATCGCCGTTCCGCTGTCAGTGCCGCAGTTCGGTGTACACGATCAGCGCGTTGCCTCTGCACTCGAGGACAGCATGCCGGTGGTGCTGCTGACCAACTCGGCTTCGGTCGCCGACGTCAACAAGTACGCCTCTGGCCAGGGCGGCCGCCCCGCGCCGGTCGTAATCGAGGTCGATCTGCTCGACTTCGATGAGACCCGGGAGTTGGACGTCACTGATCAGTCCCGTCCAGGGCCCGCCTATCTGCAGTACACCTCGGGGTCGACCCGCACGGCCGCCGGCGTCATCGTTTCGCACCGCAACGTGACGTCGAACGTTGAGCAGATCATGCTGGATTACTTCGGCACCACGACGCTGCAAGCGGAGACCACTGTCGTCTCGTGGCTGCCCTTCTTTCACGACCTCGGCCTCATCATGGGCGTCTGCTCTCCACTGGTGACGGGCCGCAAGGCGGTGCTGATGAGCCCGCTGGCATTCCTACTCAAGCCCGCCAGCTGGATTCAGCAGATGGCCAAGCACCCGCACTGCTTCTCCGGTGCACCCAACTTCGCGTTCGAACTCGCGGCGCGGCGTACCTCCGACGCCGATATGGAAGGCCTCGACCTCAGCAAGGTTCACGTGATCCTCAGCGGGGCCGAGCGTGTGCACTCCGCGACGGTCAATCGGTTCGTGGAACGCTTCGCCAAGTTCGGTCTCAAGGATCGGGTCGTTCAGCCGTCCTACGGTCTGGCCGAGGCGACGCTGTACGTGGCCACACCTGAGGTCAACGACTCGGTTCGGACCGCCAGCTTCGATCTCGAGCAGCTCGCCGCGGGCATTGCGCTGCGCTGCGAGGCCGGCCGCGAGGCCAGCACCGAACTGGTCACGTACGGGCCTCCGCGTTCCTATCCGGTCCGCATCGTCGACCCGGAGACCGGGATCGAGAAGCCCGAGGGCGCCATCGGCGAGATCTGGGTGCGCGGTGACAACGTCGCGCTCGGCTACTGGCACAAGCCCGAGCTGACAACCCGCATGTTCCGCGCGATGATCCAACAGCCGTCGGCGGGCACTCCCGCCGGTCCGTGGCTGCGTACCGGGGATCTCGGCGCGCTGTCCGACGGTGAATTGTTCATCATGGGCCGACTCAAGGACCTGCTGATCGTCGACGGCCGCAACCACTATCCCGATGACATCGAGGCGACTGTTCGGGAGATCACCGGTGGCCGCGTGGCCGCGATCGCCGTCGACGACGACTCCAGCGAGAGCCTGGTGACCATCGTCGAGTTCAAGCCGGCAGCTGATGCGGAGGGTTCGAGGCTGAACTCGGTCAGCCGTGAGGTGAAGTCTGCGATCTGGAAAGAGCACAACCTGCGCGTCGGGGACCTCGTTCTGGTGTCGCCCGGTTCCATCCCGATCACGACCAGCGGCAAGATCCGCCGGTCGTCGTGTGCCGATCTGTATCGCGGCGGAGAGTTCAACCGGTTAGATATAGCGGTATGACCCCTGAGGCAGACGCCCACGCCGAGCTTCGCCACTGGCTGGTCGACTACCTCATCACAAAGCTCGCCTGCGATCCAGCGGATATAGATTTCGACGCCCCGTTCAACGAGTTGGGTGTGGGATCCCGTGATGCTGTCGTGCTGTCCGGTGAACTGGCGGAGCATCTGGGCCGGCCGATCTCACCGGTGGACTTCTGGCAGAACCCGACGATCAACTCCCTGACCGATGCGCTGCTGAACCCCGATGCCGAGACAGTGGGCGTTGTATCGGGCTCCACTGTTGGACCGATGCACGAGCCGATCGCCGTCATCGGAGTGGGCTGTCGGCTGCCCGGAGATATTCACGGCCCGGACGAGTTATGGGAATTTCTGGATGCGGGCCGCTCAGCGGTTTCCACGGTGCCGGACGGACGCTGGGATGCGTTCAATGACGGCTCCGCGAACACTGCGGCGGCTATAGCGGCAACCACGCAGTGGGGTTCGTTCCTGCGCGATATCGATGCGTTCGACGCGGACTTCTTCGGTATCACACCCCGGGAAGCTGACCGGATCGATCCGCAGCAACGCCTGCTGCTCGAGGTCACCGTCGAAGCGCTCGAACATGCCGGCATCCCGGCCGAAACCCTGCAGCGATCGCTGACCGGGGTGTTCGCCGGTTCGTGCGTCAGTGAATACGGATACCTGGCCTCGCGTGACCTCGGCAAGATCGACGCCTGGACCGGTACCGGCGGCGCGTTGAGCATCATCGCCAATCGGCTGTCCTACTTCCTTGACCTCCGTGGACCGTCGCTCACCGTTGATACCGCCTGTTCGTCGTCACTGGTCGCGGTGCACCTGGCCTGCCAGAGCCTGCGCACCGGCCAATCGGATCTTGCGATTGCCGCGGGGGTGAACCTGATTCTGTCTCCCGTGGTGACACGAAGCTTCGATGCGGCCGAGGCGATGTCGCCGACCGGCGCGTGTCACGCGTTCGACGCATCAGCTGACGGCTTCGTCCGCGGCGAGGGTTGCGGCGTCGCCGTCCTCAAGCGGCTCTCCGACGCGATACGGGATGGCGACCGCGTGCTGGCTGTGGTGCGCGGATCGGCGGTGAATCAGGACGGTCGATCCAACGGCTTGATGGCGCCGAACCCTGCGGCTCAGGCTGCGGTATTGCGCGCCGCGTGTGCTGATGCGGGCATTGCGCCGGCAGAGGTCGATTACGTGGAAGCGCACGGAACTGGAACGCTGCTGGGTGACCCGATTGAAGCCCGTGCCCTGGGTGCGGTGTACGGACACGGCCGAGCACTTGAAGCGCCGCTTCTGGCCGGTGCGGTCAAAACAAACCTCGGCCACCTGGAAGCCGCTGCGGGAATCGTCGGGTTGATCAAGACGACACTGGCGGTGCAGCGCGGTGAGATTCCGGCGAATCTGCACTTCGAAAAACCCAACTCGCACATACCTTTCGACGACCTAAGGCTGAAAATCGTCGACGAGACAATCGCCTGGCCGGAAACCGGACGTCCGCGCCGCGCCGGTGTGTCGTCGTTCGGGTTCGGCGGCACCAACGCCCATATCGTTATCGAACAGGCACCCGAGTTGGCCGCGGCCGAAGAACAGGCCGTCCCGCCGGTCATCACACTGGCGGTCAGCGGCAAGAGCGTGGAGCGACTGGCCGAGATGGCCACCACGTTGGCCGACTGGATGGTCGGCGCAGGGTCACAGATTCGGTTGGCCGACATCGCGCACGCGCTCAACCACCACCGGACCCACCACGGAACCTTCGCCACGGTATGCGCGGCCGACCGGGATGAGGCGGTCGCCGGGTTGCGGGCACTGGCAGCCGGGCAATCCGCAACCGGTGTGGTCGGTCCGCATGCCGGACAGTGCGGTCCGGGAACGGTGTTCGTCTATTCCGGTCAGGGATCGCAGTGGGCAGGAATGGGCCGACAACTGCTTGCCGATGAACCGGTATTCGCAGCCGCGGTCGCCGACTTAGATCCAGCGTTCGTAGCAGAGGTCGGGTTTTCGCTGCACGACGTGCTTGCCGGTGGCCGCGAACTGACCGGGATCGACCAGATCCAGCCGGCGTTGGTCGGTATCCAGTTGGCGCTGACGGAGCTGTGGCGCTCGTACGGGGTGCGACCCGATGCGGTGATCGGGCATTCGATGGGCGAAATCACCGCGGCGGTCGTAGCCGGGGCGCTGACTCCGGCCGAGGGACTCCGGGTGATCGCCAGGCGGTCGCAGCTGATGGCTCGCCGCGCCGAAACCGGAGCGATAGCACTGCTCGAGCTCGACGCGCCCGGCACTGAGGCATTGATTGCCGAGTTTCCGGAGGTGACGGTGGCGGTGTTCGCATCCCCGCGGCAGACCGTCGTTGCCGGACCGACCGAGGCCGTCGATGCCGTCGTGGCCCGGGCCGGCGCACAGAACATTTTCGCCCGCCGGGTCAACGTTGATGTGGCATCCCATCACGCGATGATGGATCCGATCCTGCCGGAACTGAAAGAAGCACTGGCTGATCTGGCGCCCGGCTTCCCCGTCATCCCGATCATCTCCACCGTCGAGAATTCAGGCGACACACCGCAATTCGACGCGGACCACTGGGTGGCTAACCTTCGCAACCCGGTCCGGTTCAGCGAAGCGATCGCCACGGCCGGTGCCACCAACGCCACGTTCATCGAGATCAGTCCGCACCCGCTGCTCACCAAGGCCATCTCGGACACCCTCGATGACCCGAAAACCGGCAACAAGCATCACCACAGCCTCGGCACGCTGCAGCGTGACATTCACGACACCGTTGCGTTCCACTCCTCCCTCAATGCGACGCATACCGCGGGGGCGCCACTCGGTGAGCATCCGCCGGGGCCGCACCCCGCGATCCCGGCCACCCCCTGGCGTCACACGCGGCACTGGATCGACATCACACCGGCCGTGCCGACGGCCGGCTTCGGTATGGCAGGTAGACGACCGGCCGCCGGCGCCAGCCCCGTCCCGCCGGATTGGCTCTACCAGCCGACCTGGCCGGTGCGCCCGTTGGCGGCCGCCGCCGGCGGTGCCGGTTCCTGGCTCGTCATCGGCGACCTCGAATTGGGTTCTGAACTTGGTCGGGGTCTGCCGCGCGGTGCTGATCGGGACACGCTGCGCGCCGCTCTGGCCGACGTGGACAACGTGCTGTTCGCGCCGGCATCAGCGGGCTCCCTCATCGATGTCGCGTCCGCCTACGGCCTCTTCAACGAGGCGCGGGCACTGGTCGAAGAACTGATTTCACTACCGTCGGCGCCACGTTTGCACATCCTCACGCGCAATGCCCAGCCCGTCGCAGAGGGTGACCGCGCCAACGCGGCGCACGCCGTGCTGTGGGGATTGGGCCGCACGCTTGCACTGGAGCATCCGGAGATCTGGGCCGCCGTCGTCGATATCGACGATTCGATGCCGGCCGCGTTG
The DNA here is from genome assembly GCA_037138275.1 of Mycobacteriaceae bacterium. Lineage (GTDB taxonomy): Bacteria > Actinomycetota > Actinomycetes > Mycobacteriales > Mycobacteriaceae > Mycobacterium. The sequence continues at coordinate 22,774 of JBAXIR010000004.1, forward strand.
ACTGCTCGACTGGTGCTGGCAGAGGCGCAGGCAGGTGATGGTGAGGATCAGGTGGTGTACCGGGCGGGCGCTCGGCATGTGCCGCGTTTGGAGCACTGTGCCCCGTGGTCGACGCCGACCGATGTGATCGGCCGCGATACCAGTCATCTGGTCATCGGAGCCACCGGCCACATCGGGCCGCATCTGATCCAGCAACTCGCCGATATGGGAGCCGGAACGATCGTCGCGGTTTCACGGAACCCCGGCGAGCGCCTCGACGAATTGGCCCGACGGTTGTCATCGACGGGGACGACGCTGATCGCGGTGGCCGCCGACGTGACTGACCACGCCGCCATGGCGGCGCTGTTCGACCGGTTCGGTGCCGATCTGCCGGCACTCGAGGGCATTTATCTTGCGGCTTTCGCCGGCGGACCGGTGGCGTTGTCCGGCATGACCGACAACGACGTCGCCACCATGTTCGGGCCGAAACTGGACGCACTCGGGGTCCTGCACGCCCTGTCGCTGAAGGCCGACGTTCGCCAGTTCGTCCTGTTCTCGTCGATCTCGGGTCTGCTCGGGTCGCGTTGGCTCGCCCACTACACCGCGACAAGTGCCTTTCTCGACACCTTCGCCTATGCTCGCCGCAACCTCGGTCTCCCCGCCACCACAGTGAACTGGGGGCTGTGGAAGTCGCTGGCCGATCTGCAATCGGACGCCAGCCAGGTGATCTCCGACACGGGCCTGGTGCCGATGGCTGATGAGGTAGCCATTCGTGCGCTGCCGATGCTGATTGGTTCTGACGCGCCGGTGCGGACCACCGTGGTGGATGCCGACTGGCCGCTGTTGTCCGCGGCGTATCGCACTCGCGGGGCACTACGGATCATTGACGATGTGCTGGCCCGTGACGAAGCGTCGACCTCGGCCCTGCCGGAGAGCGAGTTGGCCGCAGCACTGCGCGAGTGTGCGCCCGAACGGCGGCGCGAACTGCTGGCCGACCACATCAGGACGTTGGCCTCGGATGTGATGGGGCTGGCGCCCGCGCAGACTCTGGATCCGGCGGTCGGGTTCTTCCAGCTCGGGATGGACTCGCTGATGAGCGTCACACTGCAACGCGGACTAAGCGCGAGTCTTGGCATCCCGTTGCCCGCCGCGGTGATCTACGAGTACCCGACCATTTCATCACTGACCGATGCACTGTGTGAGCGGATGGGTTACGCAGAAGCTGAAGACGCCGCAGCGACAGCTCGATCCGGTCTCGGTGCGCGAGCCCAACTCCGTGCCCGGGCCCGTGCGCAGTCGGGTAGACGGAAGGGACACCAGAGTTGACCATCGCCGACGACTACCCGAACGCAGTCAATGAGTTGCCTCCCAACGCGATAGCTGTCATCGGCATGGCCGGACGATTCCCCGGCGCGGAGTCAGTGACGAAATTCTGGGACAACCTGCGTGCGGGCGAGGAATCCGTGACGACTCTTTCTGAGGAGATGCTGACCGCCGCCGGAGTCAGCGCTACCACGCTCGCCAACCCCGCATACGTCCGGCGGGCGGCCATGCTCAATGGGATCGACGAGTTCGACGCCGAGTACTTCGGGATGACCCCCTATACCGCCCGGATGATGGATCCCCAGCAGCGCCTGTTCCTGCAGACCGCCTGGCATGCCCTCGAGGATTCCGGCTACGACCCCGCGACCTACGACGGCTCGATCGGAGTCTTCGCCAGCAGTACCGCAAGCGGCTACCTGATGGACAACCTGATGTCGCATCGGGACACCAAAAAGCTTGTTGGCGAGGGCATCACCGTCGAGATGTTCAACCTCGTCCTGCTCAACGACAAGGACTACCTGGCAACACGAGTGTCCCATGAGCTGAACCTGCGCGGGCCCAGTCTGTCGGTCCAGACGGCGTGCTCGTCGTCACTGGTCGCAGTGCACCTCGCATGCCAGAGCCTGCTGTCCGGGGAATGCGACATGGCGCTCACCGGTGCTTCCGCAATACGGCTGCCACACAGGGTCGGATATACCTTTGAGCCGGGTGCGATGGTATCCCCGTCCGGTCACTGTCGGCCGTTTGACGTCAAGAGTGACGGCACTATCTTCGGCAGCGGAGTGGCGGCGCTGATCCTCAAGCCGATGCAGGCCGCGCTCGACGATGGTGACCGCATCCACGCCGTCATCCGCGGCTCAGCGGTCAACAACGACGGCGCGATGAAGATGACCTACGCGGCACCCGCGGTGGCAGGCCAGGCGGAAGTCATCGCCGAAGCGCAAGCCGTCGCCGCTGTCGACGCTTCAACCATCGGTTACGTCGAGACGCATGGCACGGGCACGCCCTTGGGCGACCCGATCGAAATCGAAGCCCTGCGGCAGGCTTTTGATGCGGGCGAGGGTGAGCGGACCAGTCCGTGCGTGATCGGATCGGTGAAGTCGAACATCGGTCACCTTGATGCCGCATCCGGAGTCGTGGGTCTGATCAAGACCATCCTCTGTCTGAAGAACAAGGCGATCCCTCCGACGGTGCACTTCACGGCACCGAACCCAGAGTTACATCTGCAAAACACACCGTTTGTGGTCGCCGACTCGTACGTCGCATGGGAGTCGGACGCACCGCGACGGGCCGGGGTCAGTTCATTCGGTGTCGGCGGCACCAACGCGCACGTCGTAGTCGAGGAGGCTCCGGCGCCGTCCCCGACAGGCCATACGCCGAGCGGCCCTCAGGTGCTGCTGCTGTCCGCCCACACCGCCGATTCGCTGCCGGACGCCAAGGCTGCCCTTGCGGCCGCGCTCGACACCGATGTTGACGTCGAGCTTGCCGACGTGGCATTCACGCTGGCGAACCGACGACTGCACGAGGTTCGCCTTGCCGCCGTTGTCGCAGATCGCGCGGACGCGGTCGCCGTGTTGGCCGCCGCCGAGCACGACAACGTATCTATCGGCACCTGCCCGCCTGGCATTGCCCCTGGCGCACAGCGGGTCGCCTTCATGTTTCCCGGCCAGGGAGCTCAGCACGTCGGCATGGCCCGCGGCCTCTACGACTCCGAGCCGGTGTTCCGAGAGATCTTCGACCGGTGCGCCGCCGGCTTCGCTGCGGAACTGGGCATCGACCTCAAGGTAGAGGTGTTCGAGGGGGCCTCGTTGGAGCCCACCGACCTTGCCCAGCCCGCCCTGTTCGCCGTGGAATATGCTCTGGCGCAACTGATCATCTCGTACGGGGTATCCCCGACGGCACTGGCCGGCCACAGCATCGGCGAACTCGTGGCTGCCACCGTGGCCGGAGTTTTTGACCTGGATTCGGCGATCAAGGCCGTTTCGACGCGGGCACGTCTGATGCACACCGCCCCGGCGGGTGCCATGGTGGCTGTGGCCTCGAGTCCCGACGACATCGCGGCCCACCTGACCGCGGACATCGACCTCGCCGCTGTCAACGAGTTCGGCAGCTGCGTGATCGCCGGGCCCGACGAGGCGATTCGCGAATTCACCAACCGTTGCGCCGCCGAGGGCATCGTGGCCCGTCGCGTCCGGACGTCCCACGGGTTCCATTCGCAGTCAATGGATTCGGTGCTCGCCCCGTTCGCGGAGTTCCTGTCCACCCTGACTTTGCGTGCGCCGTCAATCCCGATGCTGTCCAACGTGACCGGCACCTGGATGACCGACGACGAGGCGACCGATCCGAATCGCTGGGCCCGGCACATTCGGTCCACCGTGCGGTTCGCCGACGAAGTCGCCACCCTGCTCGGCGATGCCCACCGGGTGCTTGTCGAGGTGGGACCGGGCGGGAGCCTGACTGGATCGGCCGTGCGGATGCCCGGGTGGTCGGACACCCACCGCGCGGTTCGCCTGATGCGCCACCCCGCACAGACTCGCGACGACCGGGATGCCTTCCTGCTCGCACTGGGGCAGTTGTGGTCCGCCGGAGTGGACGTGGATTGGCAGAAGCGCTACGGCGATGACCCGCGTCGCGTCACCCTGCCCGGTTACGCCTTTGCCCGACAGCGCTATTGGATCGATCCGGATTCGACCGCCGTGCGCAAACCGGTTGAGTCGGGCTCCGATTCGACTGCCGATAGCCAATCGGTGAACGGCCCCGATGGCGCGCCGGCTGACGCCCGCACGCAGATGCAGAGCACACTGGGGCGGATCTGGTCGCAATGTCTGGGTGTGGAATCTGTCGCGCCGGGTGACAACTTCTTCGAACTCGGTGGCGATTCGCTGGTTGCGATCGGCGTCGCGATGACCGCGTCCCACGAAGGTGTCGAACTCACTCCGCAGGACCTCTACGACAACGCAACCCTCGGTGCCCTGGCCGACACCCTGGTCGCCCGCTATGCCTTCGGCGGGTTGTCCAGCCAGGACGCCGGCAACCTCAATCCTCCCGTCCCGCCGAACATCCTGCGGTTCCTCGACAGTGGCCTATCGCAGCCCGGGCGTTGGCGGGTGCCGCTGGTGCTGCGCCTGGACTCCCGGGTGAGTGCGCAGGACGCCACAGCCGTCTTGACGGCGATCATCAATCATCACGATGCGTTGCGGATGCGGATAGTCGACCGAGCAGGGGTGTGGGAGCAGCAGATCGCCGATCCTGCGGAGTTCACCGGTCTGACCGAGGTGGCCTTGCCCGCAGAAGCCGTACCCGGCGCACCGCAGGAGCGAGAAGCCTTGCACGCCATCGTCTCCGCGGCCGTAGAGCAGGACCTTGGCAGCGCGCCATTGACGGCCACCTATGTCGTGGGTGCCGGTGCAGGTCCGCGTTTCCTGGTGCTCACCGTGCACGGCATCGTCGACGACCCGATATCCCGAGAGGTGTTGGTGACCGACCTGTTAACCGCGTTCGGGCAGCGGATGGCCGGCAGTGACATCGCACTGGAGCCGGCGTCTACGAGCTGGCGGGACTGGTCGCAGCGCTGCGCGGCGCTCGCCGCGCACCCCGGCGTGCTCGACCAGCGAGGCTACTGGGTCGACAACGAGGCGACCGCTTCGGTGCGGCTGGCCGAAGCAGGGGATTCGAGCACGCCAGGAGCGGACGATCTGGTCAGAGTGGCCACCGCCCTGACACCTGAACAGACCTCGCAGGTCGACAATGCGCGCCGCATACTGCAGGCCTCGACCGAAGAGATCCTGTTGGCAGCACTGGCGCGCAGCCTGGCAGTCACCGTGGGTGACGGCGTGGCCAGTGTCGACCTCGCCGGCACCGGACGATCCGTGCTGCGGCCGGATGTCGACTTCCGCAGGACGATCGGCTGGTTCTCCACGATCTACCCGATCAAGCTCCCCTGCATAGGCGACCAGGGCGCCAGCGCGACGCAACTCCTCACGGAGGTGAGTCACGCACTCAAGGCGGTGCCGCATCACGGGATCGGGTACGGACTGTTGCGATACCTGCATGCACCCACCGCGGGGCTGCTGGGCGCCGCCGGCGGGGCGCAGATCTACCTCTCCTACCTCGGGATGATCCCCGAATGGCAGGAGAGCGACGCGCTCGTCCAGTTTGACACTGACAGCGAACTCACTGTCCGCGAAACCGTACCGGGCTTGGGCCATCCGCTTGAGTTGCGGACCTACCGGTACGGCGGCGTGCTACACGTGGATTGGTGGTACGACAAACGACGGGTGTCCGGCGACACCATTAATGCTCTGGCGCAACAGCTTCCAGCAACAATGGCCGCACTGATCGGTGAAGCATTTTCCGGGGACGGGGCTGAAGCCGAGGACGAGGACGAGGCTATGACCCTGGTGGATCTGTCCGCGGCCGTTTTCGACGATGACGAGTAGCCGTGCGATCTTCGATCAATGGATTTTAAGAGGGAAGGTTAACGGGTGTTCGGCTCAACGCAGATCCGCTATCTGTCGCCAAGCGAGGAGTTCTACGCTAAAGCCGAGAACTTCATCGGTCTCACTCTGACTCTGAGCGGTCCGGTGGACGTGGCCGCGATGACGGAGGCATTCGACACACTGCTGCGGGTCCACCCCGCCCATGCCGGTCATCTCGAACGCGGCGCCGACGGCAGGCACCAGATCATGGTCGACGATTATGAGCACGAAGGAATCTGGCTGGAGAAGTTCGGCGACACCCCGGGTGTGCGGCTGCCCGACCAGTCCCAGGCACTCCTCAATGTGAGAATCGGGCTGGGCGATGCGCGGTCTACCGTGACCCTCTATACGCATCATGCACTGGGCGATGGCCACCACCAGTTCGCCCTACTGGAGCAGTTGTTCGGCTGGTACACCAACATCGCAACCGGTACCGCGCTCGGACCGGTCAAGCCCGAGCCGATTCCGGTATCGCTGGAGTCGGTGCTTTCCTCTCGTGGCATCGGCAAACTCCAACGCTTTGGTCTGGAGCGGTTCCTTCCGGCGATCTTCGCTTACGATCTACCACCGTCTAGACGCAACGCTGGGCGCGTAGGCCCGCAATCGGTTCGCGTGCCTTCTGCGGCGTGTCGACTATCCCGCCAGGAGACCCAGCGCCTGGTCGGCATCTGTGCGGCACAGCGGATCAGCGTCAACTCTGTCGTAGCTGCTGCGATCCTGATGGCCGAGTGGACCATTCGGGAGACTCCGCACCTTCCAATCCCTTACATCTACCCGGTCGATCTGCGCTTCTTCCTGACTCCGCCGGTCGGCGCCACCGAGGCGACCAACCCGGTGGGAATGGCGATGTATCTGGCCGAGATCCGCTCCAATACCGACCTTCTGGACCTGGCCCGCAATATCGTTGAGGTGTTCCGCGCTGACCTCGCCGACGGCGTGGTCCAGCAGTCATTCCTACACTTCAGCGCCGAGTACCAGGGCAACCCGCCCGGCCTGCCCGATGTCGTGATGGTGACTGACGTCGGAGATCTACCGCCCTTGCCGACCCCGCCCGGCCTGGTCGTCGAGCAGTACCAAATGGAAGTGCTTTTCGCCTCGACGTCGGCGGGTGTCGACATGTATTCAACTGGGATGTATGACGGCCGTCTGTTGGTGAGCTACCACAGCCACGGCCCAGAACTCGAGCGCTACGTCGCAGAGATCCACAAACTCCTGGCAGCGGTCCAGGCAAAGGACGACTGGGCGACGGACTAGCGGTCTGGTGGGCGACTACGATTGACTTCCTGGCTGATCGACGTGGGGGTGGCGAATGGTGACCCTGATCACCGGGGCCTCTACCGGGATCGGCGCCGAGTTCGCTCGGCAGTTCGCCGCGCTGGGCCACGACCTAGTCGTGGTCGCCCGCAGTGCGGATCGGCTCGAGGAACTCGCCGCGCGACTGCAGGCGGCACACGGGGTAGATGTCAGCGTGATTGTGATGGACCTCTCGAAGCCCACCGCGGCGGCGGAACTGTGGCAGCGAACCACTGAATTGGGGCTCGACGTCGACATGCTGGTCAACAATGCCGGCTTCGGAACCCACGGCGACGTCGCAGATGCCGACCCGCAACGCCTAGAGGACGCAATCGAACTCAACTGCAGGATGCTGGTCGGCGCAACCGCCCGCTACCTACCGCAGATGCGGGCCAGGGGCCGGGGAACGATCATCAACGTCGCATCGACCGCGGCGTTCCAACCCCTGCCGCAGATGGCGGTCTACGGTGCGTCGAAGGCTTTCGTGTTGTCCTTCACCGAGGCGCTGTGGGCAGAGGAACGCAAGCACGGCATCCGTATCCTGGCGGTTTGCCCCGGACTTACCGACACCCCGTTCTTCGAACTGGCCGGGGAAGCGGCAGCCAACGCCGTGTCGGGCACTGCGGTACGCGCATTCATCCGGACCCCCCAGCAGGTCGTCGCCCACACCATCCGGGCGCTTTCTGGACACAAACCCAGCTTCGTCGACGGTCTCGTTAATGCAGTGGTCTTCCGTGGACTCAGCCGGGTGTTGCCACGGCGCCTCGTGATCGCCGTGTCGGGGCGGTTGATGGCGAGGTGAGGTCAGGCCTGCGACGAGAGAGTCTCGCTGAGGTGTGCCGCAAGGGTCCGCGCGGTGTTGAAGGTGGCAATCATCTTGGGCGTCAGGCGAATACCGGTTTGGGTTTCGATCTGCGTGCGCAACTCCAGGATGCCCAGCGAGTCCAGACCATGATCGGCGAATGATCGATCGGGATCGATCGCGCGGCGCAGGATCAGACCGGCTTGGTCGGTAACAACGCGGCGCAACCGGTCGGGCCATTCTGCCGGATTCAGACCGGCGAGTTCGGCCAGCACGGCCGGAACATCGGCACCATGGGCGCCGCCCCCGTCGCGGAATGCCTCCGCGAACGGGCTGCGTGCCGCGAGCGCGGTCAACAGCGGCATCCCGGTCAGCGGGAGGTACCCGGTGTAGCTGCGGTGGTGGCGCAGAAGTCCCCGGAATGCGTAGGCACCGTCCTTGGGGTTGATCATCGTCACGTTTCCGCGCTGCGCCACACCCACGCCAGCCCCGATATCCGCCCACGCGCCCCAGGCGATCGAGCTGGCCAGCACGCCCTGGCTGCACTGCCAGGCCGTGAAGGCGTCCAGCCAACTGTTCGCAGCCGCATAGGCGCCCTGTCCCGGCGACCCCAGCAGGACCGCAGCCGAGGAGAAGCTGCAGAACCAGTCCAGCTCAGCATCCGCCGTCGCTTCGTGCAGGTACCACGCGCCGTAAACCTTTGGTGCCCAGTCCCGTTCGATCAAATCCGACGTGATGTTCTCCAGTACAGCGTCGTCGACAACAGCGGCCGCATGCAGAACTCCGCGCAGCGGAAGCCCAGTCGCGGTAGCCACCGCGACCAGGCGTGCTGCGGTGTCCGGGTCGGCGATGCTCCCACACTCGACCTGGATGTCGGCCCCGCCATCCTTGAGTCGGTCAATCGTCTTCTGCGCCTGTGGATTGGGCTGCGACCGCGAGGTCAGCACAATCCGCCCGCATCCACCGTTGGCCATCACCGCGGCGAGGAAAAGGCCGAGTCCGCCAACACCTCCGGTGACGATGTACGAGCCATCGCCACGGAAGACCTTCGCCTGCTCAGGCGGCACCACCACTGACGTCGCTCCGGCCCGCGGCACTGACAGCACGAGCTTTCCGGTGTGTTCGGCGGCGCTGATGGTCCGAACCGCGGTGGCGGCCTCGGCCAACGGATACACCGTGTGTTCGGGTACCGGCAGCACGTTGTCGCCAACCAGTTCGTAGATCTTGCGCAGCAGCACTCCGATTCGTTTCGGATCGCTGGTGGTCATCAACGCCAGATCTGCGTAGAAGAACGACAGGTTGCGGCGGAACGGGTAGAGGTCGACGCGGGTGTGCTCGTAGACATCGCGCTTGCCGATCTCGACGAATCGTCCGCCGAAGGCCAGTAACTCAAGTCCTGCGCGCTGGGCGGGACCGATCAACGAGTTGAGCACAATATCGACGCCATACCCGTCGGTGTCTCGGCGGATCTCGTCGGCGAAATCCGTTGAGCGGGAATCGTAGACGTAACCGATACCCATCTCCCGGAGCAATTGACGCCGAGCCGGGCTGCCGGCTGTGGCGAAGACTTCCGCTCCGGCTTGGCGTGCGATCGCTATCGCTGCCTGACCGACACCTCCGGTGGCCGAGTGAATCAGGACGCGGTCGCCGGCCTGAATCCGGGCCAACTCATGCAGTCCGTACCACGCGGTGCCGTAACCGGTGGAGATCGCGGCGGCCTCTTCCGCGCTCACGCCGTCGGGCAGTAGCGCGGCCAGTCTCGCATCGCAGGTGACATAGGTGCCCCAGCATCCGTCGGCGCCGAGGCCGGCGACTTTGTCACCCACCCGGTGTTCGGTCACCCCGGATCCGACCGCGGTGACCACGCCGGCGAAGTCCAGACCCAGTTGCGGTTGCTTCCCGTCAAAGGACGGGTATCGGCCGAAAGCGGCCAGCACGTCGGCGAAGTTGATGCTCGAGGCCTCCACTGCGACCTCGATCTGGCCGGCTTGCGGCGCCCGCCGTTCGACGGCGGCCAATTCCATGGTCTGCAGATCGCCGGGGATGCGGACTTGCATCCGCATGCCGTCGCTTTCCGGATCAACCACTGCGGTGCGCCGTTCCTCGGCCCGCAGCGGAGTCTGCTGCAGCCTGGCCACGTACCAGGAGCCTTCTCGCCAGGCTGTCTCGTCCTCGTCGGAGTTGGTCAGCAGTTCATCGGTCACCTGCTCGGCGGAAGTGCGGGGATCGATGTCGATCTGAGTGGGTCGCAGTTGCGGATGCTCCGATCCGATCACTCGGAGCAATCCCCGGATTCCGCCATGGTCGAGGTTGATGCGGTCATTGGGCGTGCAGGTCTGCGCATTCCGGGTGATGACGTAGAGGCGGGGTTGCACACCGTCGGTAGCCGACAGTGTGCGGGCAATGTCAACGACCTGCCCCACCAGGTGTCGTCCCCGGGACAGACATTCCGGACCCTGATCACCGGCCGACGGCGGTGCGAGCACAACCACACCGGTCAGATTTTCAGCCGCCAGATCGCGGGCGGACAACTCGGTGGCTGTGTCGAAGTGCATGGTTCGGCATTGCCCACCGGCGCTCACCAGAGCCTCGCCGAGTTGCGACGGCAGGTCGTCGGTGTCTGCGGTGCTGATCAGCAGCCACACCCCGGCATCGGCACTCGCGGCCGACGGTGCTGGACGCTCCTCCCACTCGACGGTCACCAATCGGTCCGACAGCAGCCGTTCACGTTCGGCGCTCTTGGTCTCACCGGTCCCCATCCGCAGGCCGGTCACCCCCAGAATCACCTCGCCGTCACGATCCAGAACGTTGAGGTTCGCCTCGATCGATGTCGGTTCGGACTTGATGATCGTGACGTGGCAGTAGCTAGCATCGCGGCTCGCGCCGAAACGTTGCAGTTGTTGCACGCCCAGGGGTAGGAGTAGGCCACCTTCGCATTGCCCTGAAAGCAACACATGAGCACCCACCGATTGGAAGCATGCATCCAGCACGGCGGGATGAATGCGAAAGCCGGCATGCTTAGCCCGGATGGCAGTCGGCACCGCGATCTCGGCCAGCAGGGTGGGGCTTGCAGCAGCGGTGTGTACCCGCGTGAGTCCGGTGAATGAGGACCCGAACTCGATGCCACGCGAGGACAGCAATGCCCGGATCTCATCGCCGGTGACCGGATCGGGATGAAGCGCCAGAATTGCTTCGATGTCCTGGTGAACGGGTTCCAGCGCAACGGTATTTGCGCGCAGTACAGCGGTCGCACGTAGCGTCAGTTCACCGTCGATTGCCGTTGACACCGCGAATGCGGCGGTATCGGGGGCTTCCAGTGCAGCGACGGTGGAGACCTCGGTGTGTTCGTCAAGCAGTAGCAGTTCTTCGAACTCCATGTCACATACGTGCGAACCTCCGGGAAAGATCTGCTCAGCTGCGGCCAAAGCCATCTCGCAGTACGCCGCCCCCGGCATGGCCGCTACGTTTTTGACCCGGTGATCGCCCAGCCAGGGCAGGGCGGCGGTGCCGGTATCCGACTGCCAGGCGTGCCGTTCGGGCTCCTCGAGTAGCCGTACATGCTCGCCGAGAAGGGGATGAACGAAAACTGTTCGGGCGGAGCCTGATCCGGTGGGCCGAACCTGGTCGCCGGTGCTGAACCAATGGCGCGTGTGGTGCCACGGACTATTCGGGACACGCGGGTGCGGTTCCGGACGATGCGGGGTCGACGGCGGTTGGCTGGTGTGCGCCGCGTTGAGGCTGGTGTGGAACACCTGCGTGTCGTCGGCGTCTCGCTGCAGAGTTCCCAGGCTGTGGTGGTGCTTATCGCCGAGGGTGTCGGATATCGCGTATGTCAGCACCGGGTGCGGGCTGACCTCAACGAAGATCGTGTGCTGCTCGCCGGCGGCCGCGACGGACTGGGTGAACCTTACCGGGTTCCGCAGGTTGTCGCACCAGTAGTCGGCGTCGAAGGTCGCCGAATCACCTCGGCCCGCCGTCGTGGTGATGATCGGAATTTTCGGCCTCGACGGTCGCAAACCCGCCAATTGTGAACGCAATTCGGGGAGAATCGGCTCGATGATCGGATGGTGTGAGGCCACGTCGACGTCAACGATCCGCGCAAGTCGATCCGCCGCTTGGAGGTCAGCGACGACAGCGGCGATTCTGTCCGGCGGTCCGGCGAGAACGCTCTGTCTGGGAGATGCGTACACCGCCACCGTGATGTCCGGCTCACCGGCAACCAGATCCTCGGCGGATTGAGGATCGAGCTCGACGAGGGCCATCGCGCCCTGGCCGGACAGCTGGGACATCAACCGGGAGCGAGTGGCTATGACCTGCAGGCCCTCGGACACCGACAACGCTCCGGCCACGACCGCTGCGCTGACCTCGCCCATCGAGTGGCCGATCACCGCGTCAGGCTCCACACCGTAGTTCCGCCACAGCGCTGTCAGCGCCAGCTGAATGCCGACCAGCATCGGTTGAATGCGTTCGATTCCGGTGACGGGTTCGCCCGAGGACAATGCTTCTTGCAGTGAAAATCCAGCTTGCGCAACGAAATCGGGCTCCAACTCGGCCACGGCGGCGGCGAACGCCGGCTCGTCGGCGAGCAACTGACGGCCCATTCCGGCCCATTGCGAACCTTGGCCGGAGTAGACGAACACCGTACCTGATCCGCAGGGTCCCTCATGCGGTACAACCACTCCGGTGGCCGCCTGTCCGGCGGCAAGCGCCCGCAGGCCGGCTACTGTCTGGTCGCGGTCACGCGCGCACACCGTGGCAAAAACCGGCTGCCGCACGCGGTGATGATTCACCGTGTGCGCGATGTCGGCCAGTGCGACGCCGGTTTCGTCGGCGTCGATCCAGTCGGCCAACCGCGCCGCCCACGAGGACACCCGCTCAGGGGTCTTGCCCGTCAACACCAACGTTGTCGCCGCGGGTTCGTCAGGCGGGATTTGCGGCGTCGGGGCTGCGATCTTCGGACTTTGCTCCAGTACGACGTGGGCATTGGCACCGCCGAAGCCGAACGCCGAGACTCCGGCCCGGCGCGGGTGCTCGGTCTTCGGCCAGTCCTGTTCCGTGGCAGCGACTTTCAGCCGCAAGTCGCCGAATTGAATGTGCGGATTCGGGTTCTCGAAGCCGAGGTTCGGCGGAACGACCCCATGGCGCAACGCCAGTACTGCCTTGATGAAGCCGGCGATGCCGGCGGCGGCTTCGAGGTGACCCAGGTTCGATTTGACTGCGCCGATCAATAGGGGTGCGTCTGCCGGGCGGCCTTTGCCCAGAACGGTTCCCAGCGCGCGGGCTTCGATTGGGTCGCCCAGCAACGTTCCGGTCCCGTGGGTTTCGACGAATTGGACATCACGGGGTTCGACGCCGGCGTTGGAGTAGGCGGCACGCAGCACCGCCATCTGGGCAGCCGGGTTCGGGGCCATCAATCCGTTTGACCGGCCGTCCTGGTTGATCGCCGAACCGCGCACCACCGCGAGCACCGGATCCCCGTCGCGAATCGCGTCGCTGAGTCGTTTGAGTATCGCCACCCCACAACCCTCGCCGCGCACGAAGCCGTCGGCGGCCGCGTCGAAGGAATGGCATGCGCCCGTGGGTGACAGCGCACCGGCTTCGTCGAAGCCACGGAAGATGGCAGGGGACAACAGCACGTTGACGCCGGCCGCGATGGCCATGTCGCAGTCGCTCATTCGCAGGCTCTGGCATGCCAGGTGCACCGCCACCAACGAGGAGGAGCACGCGGTGTCGACTGTGACAGATGGCCCGCGCAGGTCCAGGAAGTAAGACAGTCGATTGGCGATGATGCTGAGTGCGCCGCCGGTATTGCTCCAGGCGTCGACCTCGGCCAGATCGCGTGAAGCGAGGTACGCGTAGTCGGCGGCACAGGCTCCCGCGAACACCCCGGTTTGGGTGCGGCGCAGCGATGTCGGTGGAATTCCGGCGTTCTCGAGAGCCTCCCACGTGACTTCCAAGAGCATCCTCTGCTGGGGATCCATCTTGGCGGCTTCGCGGGGGGAGAGCTCGAAGAACTCCGCGTCGAACTCATCGAGATCAGTCAGGAACGAGCCCCACTGCGTCGTCTCGGCGAGTACCTCCGCCGCTTCCGGCGAGCCATTAGTGAAAGGTGCCCAGCGTTCGGCGGGGACTTCGGTCACCGCGGATCGACCGTCAGACAGGAACTGCCACAATGCATCCGGACTCGAGACATCCCCGGGGAACCGGCATCCGAGTCCGATGACCGCAATGGGCTCGTCGGCGCGATGAGGTACCGCCAGACCCGGTGACGCGGCGTTAGCCGCCGACGGCGATCCGGTCAGGAAATCCAGCAGCGCGTTGATGCTTGGGTGTTGCCAGAACTCGACCGGATCAACCGGCCGGCCCAGCAGTTCCGCCAACTCGCCGGAGAGCACCACCGCCTCGGCCGAGCCCATCCCCAGATCCTTGAGCGACCGCTCAGGATCCACCTCGGTGGGCTTGCACCCGACCGTCCTCACCAGGTAGGCCGCGAGCCACTGCAGAAGTTCTTGGCGGGATAGCGCAGCCACCATGTGTTAGGCGTCCAGCCGTTCGAACGTGTCGTGCTGGTACCTCTCGGCACACGTCGATCGCCGGATCTTGCCGCTGGTGGTCACCGGGATCGAACCCGGGGCGACGAGCACAAGGTCGAAGATGCGCAGGCCATGGTTCTCCGATACCACCGAGGTGAGCTGACGCTTGATCGCGCCGAGGATCTCCGACGGCTCGACACCGGATTGCGGCGGGGCCTTGAACTCGACGATGGTGACCAGTTGTTCGGTGTCGTCGTTGGGGACGGAGATCGCAGCGACGCGTCCCCTGGTGATCTCCTGGATCGTCGACTCGATGTCGTCGGGATAGTGGTTGCGCCCGTTGACGACGAGCAGGTCCTTGATGCGGCCGACGATGAACAGGTCCCCGTCGGAGATCACGGTCAGGTCGCCGGACCGCAGCCAGGGACCGTCGGGTGTACCGGGGGTCGGATTCGTGAGGTAGCCGTGGAAGGTCCTTTCGGTGCGTGCCCGGTCGTTCCAGTACCCGGGGCCGACGTTGTCGCCCTGCACCCAGAGCTCTCCTACGCTGCCGTCTTCAAGTTCGGTGCAGGTGTCCGGATCGACGATGCGCACCAGTTGCGTTCCAGTGAGGTTGTAGGCGACCAATTCGGAGGAGCCCGGGGTGTCGGCGTCACATCGCGCGGCCTTGCCCTCCGACAACTGGTCGGCAAGGAAAGACACGCTGTGAGAGGGTTCGCCGGCCTTCTGGGCCGCCACGTACAGCGTGGCCTCAGCCAGTCCGTAGGACGGGCGCACCGCCGTCGCGGGAAGGTTGAAACGGGCAAATCGTTCGTTGAACCGGGCGATCGTCCTTGCGCTGACGCGTTCACTGCCGTTGTTGATCGACATCACCCGCGCCAGATCGTGGCCGGCCATGTCCTCGTCGGACGTGCGGCGGGCCGCCAGGTCGAACGCGAAGTTCGGGGCCGCCGAGAAGGTATTGGGGTAGTCGGCGAGTTGATGCAGCCAACGTGCCGGTCGTTGTAGAAACCCGACCGGGTCGGTCAGCCAGGCAGGACAGTTCCAGGCCAGCGGCAGAGCGATTCCCAGCATCAGCCCCATGTCGTGATAGAAGGGGATCCATCCCGCGATGTTCATGTCGGCCGGTGGCAGTCCGCCGCGGTCTTCGAAGAACGCGTCAGCGATCTGGTCGAAGTTGGTGAGCAGGTTGCGGTGCGTGATGATCGCGCCGGTTGGCTGCCCGGTTGATCCCGAGGTGTACTGCAGATGCGCGATGCTGTCCGGTGCGTGCGTGCTTGCGCCAATTTCCGACGGCGAGTCCAGGTCGAGCGAGTCGACCTCGAGGATCGTGGGCGCGGCATTACCGCCGTCGGCACGGGCATAGGTGGCGATGGCGTCGACGGTGTCTGACGTGGTCAAGATCACCGACGGCTTGCAGTCCTGCAGCGCGGCCGATACCCGCTCGTCGTGTGCGCCCAGGATCGGCACCGGTAGTGGGACTGCGGCGAAGCCGGCCTCCACCGCGCCGTAGTAGGCGACGATGTACTGGAGGCCCTGCGGGGCCAGAATCGCGGCGCGGTCACCGGGTGACCCGCACTGCCGCAGTTCGTCGGCCAAATTCACGGCCCGCTGCAGAACCATCGACCATGTCAGGGTCTCAGAGAAGCCATTCGGGTCCACGGCGTAGTCGACGAAGGTGAATGCGGGGGCGTCGGGGCGATCAGCGGCCCGCTTGCGCAGCAGCGCGGGAAGGGATGGCACTGCTGTAGTCATCTCTCAACCTTCTTGTCGCCGGAGTGTTCTTGTCGCCGGAGCGGCCGGGCGGTGGGCGTGCCGACGCGAGTCTAATCTCACCTGACCCAAGACTACTTCTGGCTTTCGTCCCCAAGGTCGCGCTGGCGCCCGGCCAGGGGAGAAGATAGTCACGTGGTCAACCCTCCCCTTCCCGCAGACCGACCAGATCGGCTGCCCGCGCCGGCGCCGCCCAGGATTCCGTCTGGCAGTCGACGCGAACTCGGATTGTTCGGCTGGCTGTTCTGCAAGACCTCCGCCCGAATCTGGGGTGTGCCCGAGATCCACCTGTTCACGGTGTTTGCCCAACACCGGCGGCTGTTCTGGTCCTGGGCGCCGTTTGGCGGGGTGCTGCTGCGGCGCGGACGCCTGCCCGGATGCGACACCGAAGTGGTGATCCTGCGGGTCGGGCACGTCCGAAAGTCCGAGTACGAATTGCAGCAGCACCGCCGGATAGCCCTGACGCGGGGTGTGGAACCCGACACCGTGGCGGCGGTATTCGCCTGGCCGGACTCGGCGGGACTCTCAGCGCGCCACGAGGCGATGCTGTCGGCGGTCGATGAGCTATTGGCTACCCGCACGGTGTCCGACGAGTCCTGGCAGAGGTTGGCGGGTCATCTGGATCGCAGACAGCTGATCGAGTTCGTCATGTTGGTCGGTCAGTACGACGCACTCGCGATGTGGCTCAATACCCTCGAGGTTCCAATGGACTACCCGGACTGAAACTTGCGCGCCGGCCCAGCTGATTCTGTGATCCGCGGTGGCGGGGCCTGCGGCGACCTACCATCAGGTGCGTGACTATCGAGCCTGCCCGCCCAGCTGCCACCGGTCAGGACGGCCGCCACCGCTACACCTGTCCGCTGTGTGAAGCCATGTGCGGCTTGGAGATTGAGGTCGCTGACGGCCGCATAGCGGGCATCCGCGGAAACGCTGATGACGTCTGGAGCCGCGGGCATCTGTGCCCCAAGGGTGTCTCCCTAGGAGCCATCCACGAAGACCCGGACCGGATCCGCACGCCGATGATCAAGGTCGACGGGCAGTGGCAGGAGGTCAGCTGGGATGCAGCCTTCCGGCGCTGCACTGAACTGCTCGCGCCGGTGATCGCCGAACACGGGATCGGCGCCGTCACCGCCTACACCGGAAATCCGCTGGCGCACTCGTTCTCACTCGGCCGCTACACCGGTGTGCTGCTCGGGATGTCGGGCATCCCGGTCAGCTATTCGCCCGGCACCGTCGATCAGTGGCCGAAAAACCTCTCGTCGCACCTGATGTTCGGCAACTGGTGGGGCTTCCCGGTGCCCGATATCGAGCGCACCGACCTTCTGGTGGTGATGGGCGCCAACCCGGCGGCCTCCCAGGGTTCGCTGCTCGCCGCCCCCGATGTGATGGGCATCCTCAAGCGCATCGACACCGTGATCGTCATCGACCCCGTCCGTACCGCCACCGCCGATAAGGCCGACGAATGGCTGCCGATCACCCCGGGCACCGATGCCGCCCTTTTGCTTGCGGTGGTGCACACACTGTTCGAGGAGAACCTCGCCACCGTCGGCCGCCTCGGTGAGCACATTGACGGCGTCGAGACACTGCGGGAAGCTGCCCAAGACTGGTCTCCCGAACGCGTCGCACCCGTCACCGGGATCAGCGCCGAGCGCATCCGGGACCTGGCACGTCAACTCGCGGGCACCGAGAAGGCCGTCGTCTACGGCCGAATCGGGTTGTGCAATCAGGAATTTGGCAGCTTGGCCAGCTGGCTCGTCGACGTGGTCAACATCCTTACCGGTCACTTCGATATACCCGGTGGGGCGATGTTCCCGCGGCCGGCGGTCTGGACCGTCACCGCGCAACCGCAGCCCGGACTCGAGGGTGGTCTGGCGGCGTTCGGCCGATGGTCGACCCGGGTGCGCGGCGCTAAAGAGGTCCTGGGTCAGGTGCCGGTGTCCTGTCTTGTCGAGGAGATCGCCACCCCGGGCGAGGGTCAGATCAAGGCTTTGATCACCGTGGCGGGAAATCCGGTGCTGTCCACGCCGGGCGGGCATCGGCTCGATGAGGTACTGCCGCAACTCGACGCGATGATCGCAGTCGACCTGTGGCTCAACGAGACCACCCGCCATGCCGATGTGATCCTGCCGGGGCCCTCGCCGCTGGAGACGCCACACCACGACGACCTGATCCTGGCCTTCGCGATCAATTCGATCGCCAACTACTCCGCGCCGGTGTTCTTCCCGCCGGACCGTGATCGCCCCGAGGAGTGGGAGATCCTGATCCGGCTGACGGGGTTATGCGCGGGAACGCCGGCCGAAGACGTTGATGTGGCAGCCATCGACGACGGGTTCTTCGACTACCTGTGCTTCACCCAGGGCCTCGACGGGGCCCAGATCCGCAGCCACTACAGCCATGGCGGGCCAGAACGCATCCTGGATCTGACCCTGCGCACCGGCCCGTTCGGGGACTTCTACGGCGAGGTTCCCGACGGGCTGACGCTGGCCAAACTCAAGGAACAACCCAACGGCATCAATTTCGGTCCGATGATCCCGCAGGTACCCGAGATCCTCAACACCGCCGACAAGAAGATCCGGCTGGCACCGCAGTATCTGCTTGATGATCTGCCGCGGCTGGCGGCCCGGCTACACCGCGAACCCGACGATCTGGTGCTGGTGAGCCGTAGGCATCTTCGGTCGAACAACTCATGGCTGCACAATGTTTCGGCTCTGATGAAGGGCCGCGACCGTTGCACGCTGCTGATGCATCCCGAGGATGCGGCCAAGCGCGCAGTGGCCTCCGGAGACATCGTCAGCGTCGTATCCTCGGCCGGCGAGATCGAGGTGCCGGTGGAGATCACCGACGCGATCAAGGCGGGTGTGGTGTCGATGCCACACGGCTGGGGACACGGTCAGCCCGGCACCCGCCTCGGGGTGGCCAATGCCTCTCCCGGGGTGAACACCAACATCCTGTCGCCGCCGACCTTCCTTGATGAGCCGTCGGGTAACGGAGCGCTCAATGGCATCCCGGTCACCGTTGCCGCCGTCACTGAGTAGCGTCAAACACACGTACACAACGACACGTGAGGAGCAGGGCCATGGGCCATGCCGAGGTAGACCAGTCAGTCCGTCAGGTCGGCGCGGCCATGGGCGAAGCAATCGGCATCTTCATGCTGCACCCGGAGACGTTCGGCGAGAGCATCGCCGCCGGCTATGCCAATCCGCTCGCAGGCTATGTCGCCGGCCGCGGCGGAGTGCTGGGTGCTGCCAACGGCACCGCGGTGAGTGCGGTGTTCACGGTCTTTGAACCTAACTTCACCGGCGCGTGCTGGGACGAAGGCGTTGGGGTCCGGGGTGCAAAGGATGCCGCCGAGGTGTATTCGAACCAGGTCGCCGGGTTCGGCCGCAGGTACCTCACCGGTGCCGAGGGTCTTGACCGCATCGCCGCACTGGGGGAGAAGGTCATTGCCGTCACACCGGGCGGCGGTCTACCGCTGTACGCCGGCTGGCGCTCCATGCCGTTGGCCGAGGATGCCCCGGGACGAGCGCTGCAGGTGATGTTCGTGCTGCGCGAGTTGCGGGCGGGCGTGCACTTCGGCGCGCTCACGCTGTCCGGCATCACCCCCGTCGAAGCGCACATGCTGCACGGCGGGCACGACTACACGATGATGTTCGGCTGGCCTGAGCCGTTCGCCGACGGCGCGGACAAGAAGGATCGCTATGCCGAGGTGGAGGAGGCGACCAACCGTCGGATGACCGAAATTTTCGGGGCTGCACTCGACCATGACGAGGTGGCCGAACTCGCCCGGTTGAGCGAAGGCGCGTTGGCCGCGCTGAAAGCCAATGTCCCGGGGTGAGTTGCTCAGGGGTGAACTGTCCGGCGCATAAGCTGCGCAGATGCCGTTAGCTGACGGCCAGATCTTCGCCGGATACACCATCGGGCGCATTCTCG
>JBAXIR010000005.1:0-37323 GCA_037138275.1 Mycobacteriaceae bacterium
CGGCCGTTAGCTGCTGCGCAGGTGACCGCCGTGGCGCGTGATGAAAGCGGCGCTGCGGTCCCGAATATCGGCGATTTCGGTCGGGCCGTGGGTCGCACTGCCGATTCCGGCCAGCAGACAGGCCAAAGCCCAGCGAAGCGGCACCAGGCCGTAGGTCAGGGTGTCGGTCAGCGCCACGTCGGCCACCGCGCGCGACGCCGCCAGGTCGCCAGCACTGCACAACGCCGCCGCGAGCACGACGTCACTCTTCACACGATGCCGACGCAGGGCCGGAAGCGCCTGTGCGGCGAGGTCGACCCCGTGCCGGGCATGGTCGCGGGCATCGTCGCCGTGGCCCGCCGCCATCGCCAGTTCAGCGCGCACCCAGGACAGCCTGATCGGCAAGCGGTCGGGCGGCGCGTCGGCACCGGCACCGGCACCGGCACAGTCCAGCAGTGCGGTGGCGCGGGTGAGCAGTGCGGCCGAGGCGGCCAGCCGGCCCAGTCCGAGTGCATCGGCCGCCAGGCCGATGAGGGCGTCGACACCGGCCTGGGCATCCCTGCCGGCCCGGGCCAGCGCCCGGCCGTCCCATCCGCGGGCCAGTGCGTGCCAACCCTGCTGGCGGTAAAACGACGCCCGGGTGCTCATGGCCAATGACACCCATCGCCCAGGGGGGTCGCGGCGGAGCAGTTCAGCGAGATCGGCCTGGGCGCATGCGTAGCGCCCCTGGCCGCCGGCCGCCACGGCACGCAGCAGAAGTTCCTGCGCGCCCCGTGCCGGCGGCAACGGCCAGCGGCCGGGTTCAGCGCCGAAGGCAGCGGCGGCCAACACGGGGACCGGCGTGCTCGAAGTCATCGGTTGGCGACGCTATCAATCGCGGTTAAGAGTTTGTGCTGCCCGCGTTACGACCGTGTCAACTCAAGGCCCCAACTTCAGAGCAGACATACCCAACGCCGGGGGTCTCCTGGGTGAATCGAAGGCAAACGGTTCAAAGATGAACGTGACGTAAATTCCCACGCTGCGGATAGGTGATTTTGCACATCCAAAGACCCTTGACGGGGTTTCATCAGCTCTCCTAACGTTGCGGTCACGAGTGGTCAACGGCGACACAGCTCAACATTGATTCACGGGTCAGATGTGCGAAACATGCACGGGGAGAGAGGCTTTCAGATGTTACAGCCGCAGCAGCTACCTGGTCCGAACGCCGATACCTGGGACTGGCAGTTACAGGGCCTCTGCCGGGGCGTCGAATCGTCGGTGTTCTTCCATCCCGACGGTGAGCGCGGCCGGGCTCGGACCCAGCGCGAAATGAGAGCAAAGCAGATGTGCCGCCAGTGCCCGGTAATCACCCAGTGCCGGACGCACGCGTTGACGGTCGGCGAGCCCTACGGCATCTGGGGCGGCTTGAGCGAGGCCGAGCGGGACCTGCTGCTCAAGCGGGGAATCGGACGCCGAAGCGCCTGAGGCTCTCAGATCGGATGGTGGCAGGCCACCGCGTGCTCCCCGGTGCCGGAGGCCCGCGGAACCAGTGCCGGTCGCTCACGGGCACACAGATCCGTTGCCGCCGCACAGCGGGGGTGAAACGCACAGCCGGTCGGTGGTGTGGCAAGGCTTGGCACATCGCCACGGAGGATGATCCTTTCGCGCGTGCCGATCCCGGACACCTCGGGAATGGGCACCGCCGATAACAGGGCATTCGTGTAGTGATGCGCGGGGCGGTCACACACCTCGAGCGCCGGTCCGATCTCGACGATCCGACCGAGGTACATGACCGCAACCCGATCCGACACCTGCCGCACGACGGCGAGATCGTGCGCGATGAAGACGTACGTGAGACCGAGATCCCGCTGCAGGTCGGCAAGCAGGTTGAGAATCTGGGCCTGGACCGACACGTCAAGGGCCGACACCGGTTCATCGGCGATCACAAGGCGGGGATTGAGCGCGATCGCCCGGGCAATGCCGATGCGTTGGCGTTGACCGCCGGAGAATTCGTGCGGATAGCGGTCGGCGTATTCGCGTCGCAGCCCGACGATCTCCAGAAGCTCCCGCGCTCGCTCCCAGCGCTGGGCTGCGGTGCCCACGCCATGAATGGCTAACGGTGCCCCGACGATCGCGCCGGCACGGTGCCGGGGGTTCAGCGATGCCGCGGGATCCTGAAACACGATCTGCATCTCCCGGCGCATCCGGCGCAGATCCTCGCCCCTGATACCTGTGATATCAGTTCCGGCGAAGGAGATCGTTCCTGAATCGGGGTCCAGCAGACGCAGCAGCACACGCCCGAGTGTCGATTTACCGCATCCCGATTCTCCGACGAGCCCGAGCGTCTCGCCCTCACGGACATCAAGCGAGACATCGTCAACCGCGTGGATCCATCCCCGGGTGCGCCGCAGTAGACCGCCGCCTCGCAGTGGATAACGCTTGGAGACGCCGGTCGCGCGCAACAATGGAACATTCATCTCAGCGCTGCCCGCCCGTCTCGGGGAAGGATGCACGCGTCGAGATGTCCCGCGTCGTCAGCAACGAGCGGCGGCGTCGTGGCGCACTCGGCCAGCCTGTGGTCACAGCGCGGAGCGAACACACAGCCCGACCGGTGCTCGTGCGGATCCGGTGGTGCACCGGGAATCGTCGGCAACCGGTCCAGTCGGGGCCGGTCGACCCGGGGCATTGAGCCGAGCAGTCCCCAGGTGTACGGGTGACGAGGATCGTCGAAGATCGCCGCCGTCGGACCAGACTCGACCACCTTCCCGTCGTACATCACCTGAACGTGATCGGCGATCTGGGCGACGACGCCGAGATCATGGGTGATCAGGACGACGCTGGTGCCATAGTCCCGCGCGACGGCGCGGATCAGATCCAGGATCTGTGCCTGGATCGTGACGTCAAGCGCGGTGGTGGGCTCATCAGCGATCAGCAGTTTGGGCTTGCAGGACAACGCCATTGCGATCATCAGGCGTTGACGCTGTCCGCCGGAGAACTCATGCGGGTAGGAATTGAGCCGCTGCGCCGGATCGGGAATCCCGACCTGCTGTAACAACTCAACGACCCGGTCTCGGGCTTGCGCCTTGGACAGACGCTCATGCGCCCGGAGTTGCTCAGCGATCTGAGCGCCCACCCGCAGCACCGGGTGCAGCGAGGTCATCGGGTCCTGAAAGATCATCGCGATCTCCGCTCCGCGGATCTGCCTCCACTCGTCACGTTTGAGCGCCAGCAGATCGCGCCCCCGGTAGCGCACCTCGCCCTCGATACGAGCGTTCGGGTCGATGAGCAGACCCATCACACTCATCATCGTCACGCTCTTACCGGATCCGGACTCGCCGACGATACCGACGATGCTCTGTTCCTCGACAGTGAAGGAGACGCCGTCCACCGCGGTTACCGGGCCGGTCTCGGTCTCAAACCGCACGCGCAGGTCGACGACCTCCAGCAGTGGTGCGCTCACGAGGCCCGCGTCCTCGGATCAAGCCAGGCATAGAGGACATCGACAGCCGCGCTGGCGATGACGATGACGAACGCCCCGTAGAGAACGGTTGTCATGATGACCGGAAGGTCGAGCCCGGCAAGCGAAAGGTACGTCAGCCGGCCCACCCCGGGCAGTCCGAACACTACTTCGACGAGCAGTGCCCCGCCTGCCACCAACGCACCGAAGTCCAGCCCGAACAGGCTCACGAAGGTGATGAGGGAAGCCCGGAGTTGATGCCGCAGCAGCACTCGACTCTCGGAGATACCCTTGGCGCGGGCGGTGCGGATGTAGTCCTCGTTCTCCTTCTCGATGAGATCCGACCGAAGCACTCGCGCGTAGAACCCGACGAACAGGATCGAGAGGACGATCCAGGGGATCACCAGGTGCTGGAACCACAGCAGTGGATTGTCCGTCAGTCGCGTATAGCCAAGGGGCGGAACCCATCTGAAGATCCATGTGTCGTTCCACCGTTGCTGGGTGAGCAGGTTTGCGACCATCCCGAGCCAAAACACCGGCAGCGACACACCGACGAGCGCGATAGCCATGATCAGCGGATCCCAGACAGTACCGCGCAGCGCGGCCGACAGGACGCCCAACGCGATGCTGGCGAGGACCCAGATGACGGATGCGCCGAGCACCAGTGAGAGCGTCACCGGCGCGGCGCGGACGATCTCGGGGATCACCTGAACGCCGCGATTTGTGTACGACTCGACGTCACGCTGGACGACGATGTGGTCCATCATTGTCACGTACTGAATGGGCAGAGGTCGATCGAGACTGAACTCAGCGCGAATGGCCGCGATATTCGCCGGCGTTGCATTGCGCCCCGCCATCCGGCGTGCCGGATCGACTCCGGGTGTGGCGAAGAAGATGAGGAATACCAGAACACTCAGGGAGAACAGCACGACCGTCATCGATAGGAACCGGCGGACGATGAACGCGATCATCGCGACTTCCGCAGCCGACGGGTGCGCACCTTCGCGCGGGGGTCGACCGCCTCGCGGACGCCGTCGCCGAGGACGTTGAGCGCCAGGATGGTGACAGTGATCAGGATTCCCGGAGCGATCGAGACCCATGGCCGGGTATAGAGCTGGGTCTGACCGTCGTTGACAAGACTGCCCCAACTCGCTTGCGGGGGCTGGACGCCGATCGAGAGGAACGACAGGGCCGACTCAGTAAGGATGCACGTCGCGACCATGAGAGGGAATATGACGATCACGCTCGGGATGACATTCGGTAGCACCTCGCGGAAGAGCAGACGCCTGCGCCGGGCGCCCTGGGCGATCGATGCTTCGATGTAGTCTCGGCGTCGGACCGCGATCACCTCGCCTCGCACCGGACGTGCCACGTAGGGGACATAGATCACCCCGATGATGAGAATCGGCAACCACAGGCTCTGCGGATCGACCGTGATCGGCCCCAGCGAGATGCCCTGAGTGAGTAACACTGTCGAGAGCGCGATGGCGAGAAGGTAGATCGGGAAAGCCCAGATGACATCGAGCGTCCGCGAGACGACAGCGTCGGTCGCTCCCCCGATGAAGCCGGCGAAAAGCCCCACCAACGTTGCGACGAGGCACGCGAGCAACGCCGCACCAATACCGACGAGCAGCGATGCGCGGCCGCCGTAGAGCAGCCGCGCAGCCACGTCGCGACCCTGGGTATCGGCGCCGAGGAAGTATTGCGATCGCAGCGTCGGCCCGATCGGAATCGAGCCGAGGCCGCTGTCGTTCGGCTGGATGACGGCGACCTGCCGTCCGTCGATCTGCACCATCCCCGACAGATTTGAGGCAAACGGATCGGTGTGGGCGACGTGGCTGGCGTAGACCGGAGCAAGCAGGGTGCCCGCCGCTATCAGAACCAGGGCCACCGCCGCGAGCATCGCGGCACGGTTTCGGCGCAGTCGAGAGATCGCGATCGCCCAGGTCCCCCGGCCCGGGCGGGCGGCGGCCTGCGTGGTCATGGTCACGTGCAGGTCATGTTTGCCGTTACTGCACCCAGGCTTGCTCGATCATGAATCCACCCACGACCGACGGGTTGTACTTGTAGTTGCCCACCCGAGCCGAGACGAAGTCGAGCTTGCTGCCGACGAACATCGGTACCCACGGCGCAGCATCGGTAACGAGCTTGTCGATCTCGGTCCACGCCTTGGCCGCCGCATCGGGATCGGTCAGTTGCAACGCCTCGGCCTCCTTGGTCTTCTTGTCGATCGCCGGATCGCAGAACATGGAGAGGTTCGGATTAGCCGTGCTGTTAGCCCGATATCCGCCGCATCCCACGACCACATCCAGGAAGTCCGCGGGCGCGGTGTAGTCCGGATACCAGTAGCTCGGACTGATCTGTGCCTTATTCGCCGAGTCCTGAACATAGGTGTACTGGACGCTGGAATTCATCGACTTCGAGCTTGCGTCGTATCCAAGTTCCTTCAGCAGCGAAACGAAGTAGTTACTGATCGCGGTGTAGCCATCCTCGTTCGTGGTGATGATGACCACCTTTTGCCCCTTGGTTCCCGACTCCTCGACGAGCTGGCGGGCCTTCTCCATGTCCGGTGCGCTCCACGTCGTCCCCGGGTCCTTCGTCCACGGGCAGTACGGCTCATACGACGGAAAGTTCGGCGGCAGCACCTGACAGGTGATCTCCGCGAGCTTCGGGCCACCCCAGATCTGCTGCAGCGCCTTGCGATCTGCCGCGTAATTGAGCGCCTGGCGGACCTTAAGGTTGTCGAACGGCGCGACCTGAGTGTTGAGAACCATGTGATACACCTGCGGCCTCGGGTCGATGAAGATCCGATCCTGGTACTTAGTGCTGATCTCCTCCAGCCGGTCGGCCGGGGGTTGGTCAGCGATATAGTCCGCGTCCCCGTTGGCGACCTGCGTGGTGCCCTCGTTCGGGTTGATCGCGAGGTTGAACTCGATCCGGTCCGGGTAGCCGTTCGGCTGCGCCTCGCCCGACCACTGCACAAACTCCGGATTGCGGACCATCACCATGCTCTCGCTGGGCGTGTAGCTCTCAATCATGTACGGACCGGTCGCAGGCAACGGCTTCACACCGGCTTCCTCGGCCGGAGTATCGGCCGGCAGGACATAGGCGAACGGAAGTGCGAGCTTCTGGAGGAAATCCGGATCCTTCTTGGCGAGTTTGAAGGTCACGGTCATGGCTGCGTCATCGGCGAGGATTCCATCGCTCAGATTGCATACCTTGCCGGCTTCCGGAGTTGCCTCGCACTCCGCGCCGCCCTTGATCGCCGAGTAGAAGTTCGAGACCGGGCCGGGCAGCTTGTACTGACGCTCGATCGTCGCCTTGAAGTCACTCGGCTTGACCTCCCGGCCAGTCGAATACTTCACACCCTTGCGCAGCGTGAACTCGTAGCTGAGTCCGTCCTCGCTTGGCTTCGGGATCTCGGTGGCGAGGTCGGGTACCAGGGTGTTGCCGTCCGCGCCGGGGACGCGCTTCCAGGTCAGTAGGCCGTCGTTGGTCATCCGCAGCAGCGACCAGTTGCCGTCATAGTCGATACCCGGGTCGATCGACGATCCGAAGCCCTGCCAGATGACCTTCATCGTGCCGCCCCGGTGCGGGCTGCCCAGCGTCTGATCCTTGGTCGGGTCGCCCGACGGACCCTGCGTTGCCGACGACGAGGCCGCCACGCTGCCGGTCGAGTCCGACGATCGACCGCAGCCGGCTGCACCGGCAACGACGACAGGAATAAGTAACAATCCGAACGTCTGACGGAACTTCATCTCATACTCCCTAGTGCACTCAATCAAGTGCGCGTTGCATTGCGGTGATGACTCGTTGCAATTCCTTGCGGGTGCGGGCGATGTGCCTGTCAAGTGAGCGCTGGATCCACGGGCCTTTCGCTCGGGCTTGCGGGATGCCTTGCAACGATGCGATCTCATCCCACAGATTCGGCCCGACGGGAAGGTGACTGGCACCGACCCAGTGCTCGCTCTTTTTGTTCTGGGCCCGCCGTTCCAGGTGTGTCGCGTGGGCATCGCGACTCAGGAGGGCTGCAACCTTGTTATCGCCGACTCTCAGCAGGTGTCGTGCCGCGCGCCGATCATCCTCCGCCATCAGAGCGGTGCGGGCGGCATTGAGTTCCCTGAGATCTTTCGCAAACTGGGTGTGTGGGTAGCAGGTCTCGATTGAGCTGTCGACTGCCGACAATTCGGTGCCGACCTTGGTGAAGGCCGCGCGGCCCTTGCGCTTACCGTGCCGATCCGCTGCACGCTCGATGCCCGCGGTCGGAACGCCGCAGTCCTTGACGGCAGCTTTGAGATGGCGCGCCCGATCGGCGTGGTTGAGAATCCCGTCCGGATCCCGGTCGGCCATGAGTAGCAGGTAGGAGAAGAACCGCACCTGCTTCTCCAATTTGTTGAAGTCCAGGGCGTCGAGGGTGTCGAACTGGGTGTGATAGAGCGCTTTCTCAAACCACCTATCCCAGTTGAATGCGGTGACGCCGGGGACCCCGCGAATGAGGAACGGCCACTGTTCCGTTCCGGTGGAAGGACTGTCGCTATACCAACCGGTGTCGAGCCATCCCTTGGCTTCTCCGGTCCGGCAGGCCCCGCGCGCCCAGCGGGCGAGATCGGGCGGGGTCAGCATGATCATCCGCATGGTGGGGTGACCGCTGGCCTCGAGGCACAGGTGAAAAGCGGCGTTGGCGCCCCAGTCCGGGTGGGTATGGGCGACCTGCTCCCAGGCGCCGACGCACCAGTCGCAATCGGAGCCCACCATCCCGTACTCCTCGCCGGTACGAGAACTGAACGCCATCCGGTGGCGGGGGTTGATACCGGCCTGCTGGAGTGCTTCCGCCATGACGATGAGCGATGCCACACCGGTCGCGTTATCCCAGGCGCCATGATTCCAACCGTCGTGGTGGGCGCCGATGACGATCGGCTTACGCGGATCGCCGTCACCGAGATAACCGATCGAGTTGTAGCCCACGGCATCGCGGGAGAGCTTGGCATCGAGGGTGACCGTGGCCCTCGCGTCACCCCCGGCGAGTTTCTTCCTGATGTCGGCCGCATGTTCCTTGCGGATCAGAACGAACGGCGGAGCGCCGTCATGCCAGCCACTGTCGAACGCGCCGAGTGCGTTGGGGGCCTGGTAGTAGGGTCCGCCCGGCGGACAGTTGATGACGATCGCGCGGACCCCGCGCCGCCCGAGTTCAAGACCTGCCAGCCGCGGCGGATACGCCGCGCGATCCCAGTCACACAGCACGACCGCACCGGCGAGATCCATACCTTCGAGCGCCTTGCGATCACCACGGCCGACGTCGACGAAACGTGCGGTGATGCCTCTGGGACCGGTGCCCGGCACGCCTCCGAAGCTCGTCGCCTGGTAGGTCTTGCCGCCCGCGATCGCGACACTGGCCCCCGACAGGCGCCATCCGTCGACCCGGACCCGTTCGGTACCGCAGCCATCCAGGCCGGCGCGCCTGAGATTCGACGCGACGTACTCGGCGGTGGCTTTATCCTCCGGTGTGCCGGTGACGCGGTAGCCCAGATCGCACGAACCGATCTCACTGAGGTCTCGGACAATGGCGCGAAGGCGCTTGCCGGTGATAGGTAGCGATTCGGCGATCGCGAGGGCTTCGGGGTCATGCGCCCGTACGGTCTTCGCGCCGCGATTGAACGAGGGGGCGGCCGACATTCGAGCGAGCCTACTGAGCTTTAAGGCGTGGTGACCATCGAACCCAGGTAATACTTTTCCCGACCCGTCGGGTATCCGCCGCCGACGGTGGCGATGTGAACGTGGTCGAAATGGTTGGCGGTTTCGTTTCCGTAGTCCGCGGTCCAACTCGGCGCGCCGATGCCCGGATAAAAGCCCTGCCGCCAAATCACGTGCAGCACGCCCCACCGCTTCGCATTCGCCAAGGCGAACCCGGCGATCTGATTGCCGAGTTCAATACCTTCGGCTGAGTGGTAGTTCGGGATCATCACATCAATCGCCAACCCGTTGGGGTGCCACGGAAGTGGATCCTGCCGGACCCCGCCGATGGTCTGGATCTCCAGGAACATCGTGCTGATGGCTCGGGCGGCCCAGATGGTGTGGATCTGAAGCCCCTGCTCAGGTGCACGCCCGGGCGCTAACTCGAACTCAAAGTTCGCGTCGGGTACGGGTGCGCTGGCGACCAGCAGTTCCGCTTCCCTAGAACTTGCCGCCGGCGGCGCGGCGGCGGGCACGGAAGCGCTCGTCGGACTCGGTGCGGACACCGCAGTACCCGACGGGGCCGGTTTGCCCTGGGCTGCGAACATGGCGGCCGAGACGGCGACCGAGGCCGCAACGGCAAACCAGCGACCGCGGCCGTCGGCGAATACCCTCTTCACAGCGATTAGTTTAGAACGCGCAGTGATTGCTCAGTGCGAGTGGCCGTGGTGGCCGTGCCCGTCGTCGTCGTGCCCGGCCGGCTTTTCCACAATCGCGGTCTCGGTGGTCAGGATCATCCGCGCCACCGATGCCGCGTTGAGCACCGCCGAACGGGTGACCTTCACCGGGTCGATGACACCGTCGGCGATCAGATCGCCGTAGGTCAGCGTGGCGGCGTTGAAACCATGCCCGGTGGGCAGTTCGCTGACCTTGTTCACCACGACCGATCCGTCCATGCCGGCGTTGGTGGCGATCCAGTACAGCGGCGCGGACAGCGACGCGGAGAACACCTCGACACCCAATGCCTCGTCACCCGTGACTGAGTCGCGCAGTTCCTTGAGCGCCGATCGGGACTGCACCAGCGCACTACCGCCGCCGGTCACGATGCCCTCTTCGACGGCGGCCTTGGCGGCCGCGACCGCATCCTCGACGCGGTGCTTGCGTTCTTTGAGCGCGGTCTCGGTGGCCGCGCCGACCTTGATGACCGCAACGCCGCCGGACAACTTGGCCAGGCGCTCCTCGAGTTTCTCGCGGTCCCAATCGGATTCGGTGTTTTCGATCTCGGAGCGCAACTGCTTGACCCGGTCGGCGATGGCCTCATGGGTGCCGCCGCCGTCGACGATCACAGTGGAGTCCTTGGTGACCACGACGCGCCGGGCCGAGCCCAGGACCTCCAGGCCGACGTCGCGCAGCAGCAGTCCGACATCCGGGTTGACCACCTGTCCGCCGGTCACCACCGCCAGGTCATCGAGGAACGCCTTGCGACGATCCCCGAAGAATGGCGCCTTGACCGCGACGGCCTTGAGGGTCTTGCGGATGGCGTTCACCACCAGGGTGGACAGCGCCTCACCCTCGACGTCCTCGGCGATGATCAGCAACGGCTTACCGGACTGGGCCACCTTTTCCAGCAGGGGCAGCACGTCGGGCAGCGACCCGATCTTGTCGCGGTGCAACAGCACCAGGGCGTCCTCGAGGACGGCTTCCTGGGAGTCGAAGTCGGTGATGAAGTAGGCCGAGATGAAGCCCTTGTCGAAGCCGACGCCCTCGGTGACCTCGAGTTCGGTGTTCATCGTCGAGGACTCCTCGACGCTGACCACACCATCGCCGCCGACCTGGGTCATGGCCTCGCCGACCATCTCGCCGACCTCGGCGTCGCGGGAAGACACCGTCGCGACCTGGGCGATGCCGGTCTTACCGGCCACCGGGGTGGCCGCCGCCAGCAGGGCCTCGGAGACCACATCGGCCGCGCGGCTGATACCGAGTCCGAGTGCGATCGGGTTGGCGCCGGCGGCCACGTTGCGCAGACCGTTGTGGATCATGGCCTGCGCCAGCACGGTGGCCGTGGTGGTGCCGTCGCCGGCGACATCGTTGGTCTTGGTCGCCACCGACTTGACCAGTTGCGCGCCAAGGTTCTCGAACGGATCTTCCAGTTCGATCTCGCGGGCGATGGTCACACCGTCATTGGTGACGGTCGGGCCGCCGAAAGCCTTGGCCAGCACCACATGCCGGCCACGCGGGCCGAGGGTGACGCGCACAGCATCAGCCAGCTTGTCGACACCGGCTTCCATCGCACGACGCGCGGTCTCGTTGAATTCGATCAATTTGCTCATGTGCTGCGTTCCCGACTTTCGCTTTAGCGCGTTCCGCCCCGGAAACCATCGCGTTAGACGCGGGGTTTCCGGGGCGGTTCACGGTTACTACTTGTTGACGACCGCCAGCACGTCGCGTGCCGACAGGATCAGGTATTCCTCGCCGTTGTACTTGATCTCGGTGCCGCCGTACTTGCTGTAGATGACGGTGTCACCCTCAGCGACGTCCAACGGGATCCGCTTCTCGCCGTCCTCATCCCACCGGCCGGGGCCGACGGCAACGACGGTGCCTTCCTGCGGCTTCTCCTTGGCGGTGTCCGGGATGACCAGACCCGACGCGGTGGTCGTCTCGGCCTCGTTGGCCTGAACGAGGATCTTGTCCTCGAGTGGCTTGATGTTCACGCTCGCCACGATGGAACCCTCCACTGTTATGGCTGTGGCCCGGGGCTGTTCCCCGGACCGAATCGGTTTAACCAGGTGATCGGCATTCGTCCGTGCCCTCGCGCCGTCATCGCGGGTGCCGACGTCAGGGGTTGTGCGCCTGCCGCCTAGCACTCTATACCGGAGAGTGCTAGCACTCAAGGGGGGTCCTCTGCGATTCGCCGTGGGCCGAATCAGCCCTGCTGACGGGGTCCGTCGAACTGCCGGTGGTCGATGAGCAGGTGGTCTGAAACGTCGCCCACCATCTCCACGTCGGCGATGCGCTCGGTGAAGTACCACCCGCCCGCATCACGGGCGAAGCGGTCGAAGTAGCGGCCCACCACGATCGGCTGCAATGCCACCCGGTCGGTGGCCTGCACGACACAGAAGGTCGAGCGGGCGGCGGCCGTGGCGTCATCGGCGACCTCGATGATGAGGTTCAGAACCAGGTGCCGGGTCCCAGGCGTGCCCGGCCCTGAGGCGTCGGGAAAGCGCCGGGTGGTCATGGCGAACAGTCCGGCGATGTTCGCCGCACCGGACATGGTCGGCGTCTTGGCCCCGCCGAAATCTGCCCGGCCCAACAATGCGCCCAGGCCGTCGAAGTCACCGGAGTCGATCAGTTCGGCGTAGCGGTAGATGAGATCGGTGATCGCCCACCGGTCCTCGGTACTCATCTCACCTGCCCGGAAATGACCGGAAGACCCGGATCGGTGGCGACGTCCAGCGGTGACGGCGCCGCGCCGGCGGCGAGCAGATGTGCGGCGAAAGAAGCGATCATCGCGCCATTATCGGTGCACAACCGGGGTCGCGGTATGCGTAATGTCAAACCCGCTGCGGCACAACGCTGTTCAGCTAATTCACGCAGCCGTGAATTAGCCGCCACACCTCCGGCGATCAGCAGCGTGGACACACCGGTTTCGGTGGCCGCGCGCACAGCCTTGGCAGTCAGCACATCGGCGACCGCCTCCTGGAACGAGGCGGCGACATCGCCGTAGTGTGCGTCAGGGTGAGACTCGATGTAGCGGGCTACCGCGGTCTTGAGTCCGGAGAAGCTGAATGCGTACGGATCATCTCGCGGGCCGGTCATTCCACGGGGGAAGGCAATGGCGTTGCGGTCTCCGTCGTGGGCCAGATCGTCGAGCGCCTTCCCGCCGGGATACCCCAGTCCAAGCAACCGGGCCACCTTGTCGTAGGCCTCGCCCGCCGCATCGTCGAGGGTGCTGCCGAGCTCGATGATCGGCTCGGCCAGCGAGCGCACGTGCAGGAGGTGGGTGTGTCCGCCGGACACCAGCAGGGCGACACTGTCGGGTAGCGGACCGTGGTCGTAGACGTCGGCGGCGAGGTGCCCGCCGAGGTGGTTGACCGCGTAGAACGGCACACCCCAGGCCGCGGCGTAGGCCTTGGCGGCCGCCACCCCCACCATCAGGGCACCGGCCAGACCGGGTCCGATGGTGGCGGCGACGACATCGGGACGTGAGATTCCTGCGGTCGACAGCGCCCGCCGCACGGTGGGTCCGAGTGCCTCGAGGTGCGCGCGCGAGGCGATCTCGGGCACCACGCCGCCGTACCGCGCATGCTCGTCGACGCTGGAGGCCACCTCGTCGGCCAGCAGTGCGATGGCCCCGTCGGGCTCGAGCAGGGCGATACCCACTCCGGTTTCGTCACAGGAGCTTTCGATGGCCAGGACGGTTCGGCCGGTCATTGCGGATCTCGCCGCATGGTGAAGGCATCGGCTCCGCTGCTCTGGTAGTAGCGCTTGCGCAGACCGACGGTGACAAAGCCGAAACTGCTGTAGAGCGCGATGGCCGGCGGGTTGTCAGTGCGCACTTCGAGATAGACCGCGCTGTCGGTCCCGGCGAAATCCAGCAGTCGGGTCATCATGGCGCGACCGATCCCGTTCCCCTGGTAGGCCGGATCCACCCCGATCGTGTGGATCTCGTATTCGAACGGCGGTGTACGGCCCAATCGCACGATGCCGGCATAGCCGACGAGGTGGCCGTCCACCCGGGCGGCGACATAGCGGGCCTCACGTGCGCGCAACGCACGCTGAAAGGCCACCTCGGGCCAGGGGTCGTCGCCATCGAACAGCAGCGCTTCAAGTTCCGCGCACCGGGTCGCATCGGCTTCGTTCAACTCGTCGTAGACGATGTTCATCGGAGTCACCGCGCACGCTCGGCAAGTGTCTTGGCATCGGGGCGGCGCAGGTAGAGCGGAACCAGTGGCAGCGATTCAGCCTCCCAGTTGCTGACAGCGGCGAGCAGGCCGGCCGGCGACGGCTGGGCATCGACCACCAGCTCGGCGCCGTCGACTCCGACAGCGCTCATCGCACCCACGCCGGGTCCGTCGGTGCGCACCCCGTCGCGGTAGCGCGCCCAGTAGACCTCCCGGCGGCGGGCGTCAGTGACCACGAGTACCTCACCGGTCGTCTGTCCGCCGATTGCATCCAGCGAGCACACCCCGTACACCGGTATGCCCAGCGCGTGCCCGAATGCCGCGGCGGTGGCCATCCCAATCCGCAGGCCGGTGAACGGTCCCGGTCCGCACCCCACGACGACGGCGTCGATGTCACCCATCGTCAGACCCGCATCAGCCACTGCCGCAATGATATTCGGCGTGAGTTGCTCCGCGTGGGCGTGGGCGTCGACGGTAATCCGCTGGGCGAGCATTTCGGTCCGCCCCGCATCGTCGCGGCGCAGAACCGCGGCGATCACCGCAGGGGTGGCGGTGTCGATGGCAAGCACGGTTCGGGTCACGCCCGACTCCACTGCCAGGTCGCGGTGCGGGTGTCATCATCGATGCCACGGTGCAGGGTGACATCGAGGTGATTGGTCGACAGTCGCTCAACCAGACCCTCTCCCCACTCGACCACGACGACGGCGTCATCGAGGTCGGTGTCGAGGTCGAGGGAGTCCAGTTCCGCGAGAAGATCGGTGCCACTATCCAACAGGCGGTAGACGTCAACGTGCACCATCGCCGGTTGGCCGGCACGTCTGGCGCGGTGCATCCGAGCCAGCACATAGGTGGGTGAGGTGATCGGACCCTCGACATCCATACCTAGGGCAATTCCCCTGGCGAGAGCGGTCTTTCCCGCACCCAGCGGACCGGACAGCACGACGACGTCCCCGGCACGAAGCCCACGTCCGAACCGTTCGCCCAGTGCGATGGTGTCGTCGACGGTCGGCAGTGTTGCCGTGCCGCGGTCCAGACGGAGGTCAGTCACGTGCCGTCGCCCGTTCCACCAGCCGAAGCAGGGCGTCGTTGATGACATCGGGTTGTTCCAACTGAACGAGGTGGCCGGCGCCGGGCACAATCACCAATTCCGAATCGGGCAGCAACGCGGCCATCTCCTCGGAGTGTTTCACCGGGGTGAGCAGATCCCTTGTACCGCAGGCGATCAGAGTTGGAATCCGGGCCAGCACAGGCAGCGCCGCACTCTCGTCATGGACTTCCAATGCGTGCAGGAATTCGACCAGGGTCGCGATCGAGGTGCCGTGAATCATGGCCTCGGCGAACTCGACGACGCTGGGACTGACGTCATCGCCGCCGAACGAGGCGGTCCGCAAAATCGGCCGCAGCACCGAACGGGTGGCGCCACGGGTGCGGTGAATGAGCCCGGGGTTGTAACGGGCGGTGAACCGAACCGCCTCCAGTGCGGGGTTCTGCAGGATCTCTCCCAGTGGCGAACGGGGTAGCCCTTCCACCGCAGCCGAGATCAGCGCGGCGCCGACGACACAGGGTCCGTAATGCTGCGGGAACTGACGCGCATGGGACAGCACCGTCATCGCGCCCATGGAATGGCCCACCAGGATCACCGGTCCGCTCGGAACCATCACCCGCAGAATGGTTTCCAGATCCAGACCAAGTTGCCCGACGGTGTAGGTCGCGATCGGGGCCGCCGCGGACTGTCCGTGCCCACGTTGGTCGTAGAACACCATCCGGACCTGATCACCCCAGCGCTTGGCCAGTGCGGCGCGCTGGAAGTGGAAAGATCCCATCCGGAGACAGAATCCGTGCGCGAACACCACCGTCAACGGCGCGGTCACCGGGCCGACTTCGCGGACCACCAGTGGCGTGCCATCGCCCGTGGTGACAACGCAGCCCCGATCGGCATCGAGCAGGGCGAAGTCCTCGCCCGCGTAGGCGTCCTCGATCATCCTGTGCTGTCGTAGGGCCTTGGCAGCTGTGACGCCGGCGACCGCAGTGAGACCGGCGACTCCGGCCAGCAGTCCGGCCTTGCGGGCCGGACCCAACTTATCGGCCATCGGGGCCGGACCCGATGTGGCTGCGCAGCACCCGGCCGCGTGGGCTGGTGACGACTTCGTAGTGGATAGTGCCGAGTAGGTCGGCCCAGGTCTGCGCGGTCGGCTCACCGGAAGTGCCCGGCCCGAACAGGATCGCCTCGTCACCCTCGGCGACATCGGGAACACCGGGACCGAGTTCAACGACGAACTGGTCCATACAGATTCGTCCGACGTTGCGCCGCAGGCGGCCGTTGATCATCACATCCAGCCGTCCGCTCAGCATTCGGTACACACCGTCGGCGTAACCGATCGGGAGAAGTGCCACAGTTGTGTCTCGGTCGGCGGTCCAGGTGTGACCGTAGGAGACACCCTCGCCGGCGCGAACCGATTTCACCGCCGCGACAGTGCATTTCAGAGTCATTGCCGGCCGCAGACCCATCTCGCCGCGCTCCGGGATCGGGCTGAGGCCGTACACCGCAATACCCGGACGAACCAAATCGAAGGCGAGGTCAGGCCGGGTCATCGCCGACGGCGAGTTCGACAGGTGCGCCACATCAAAATCGACGCCGCAGTTGCGGGCCTCGGCGAGCATGGCGGTAAACCGTTGGGCCTGAAGATCATTGAGCGGGTTGTCTGGTTCATCACCGCTGGCCAGATGGCTCATGATGCCGCGGACCCGGATCGCGTCGGCGGCGACCGCCCGGGCAAGCGCGGTCAGCACGTCCGGGTACTCCTGCGGGCCGACTCCGTTGCGGTTCAAACCGGTGTCGACCTTGATCGTCACCTCCGCGGTGCGGCCGGTCCGGGCGACAGCGGCCAGCAGATCATCCAGTTGCCGCAGTGCGGAGATTCCGATTCCCACATCCGCGTTCAGGGCCGCGTCAAAGGCCGTGCCCGGGGCGTGCAGCCAGGCCAGCACCGGGGCGGTGATCCCGTCGGCGCGCAATGCCAGCGCTTCGGTGACGGTCGCGACGCCGAGTTCGGCCACCCCGGCCGCCAGTGCGGCGCGGGCCACGGCGGTGGCGCCGTGCCCGTAACCGTCGGCCTTCACCACCGCCATCACCTGGGCCGGGCCGGCGTGCTCACGAAGGACGGCGACATTGTGCGCGATGGCACCAAGGTCGACGACGGCTTCGCCGTTGACCGCCTGGGCCTGTGATTGCGTCGACGAAGTCGACGGTGTGGTCTGCATCCTCATGTCACCGCCGTGAATTGTCCCACGTCCGCTCCCCCGGCTGCCGGTAGCATCGCCCCGATGCCATTGCCTTCCGATCAGGAACTGGATGCCGTGCTGGACGAGTTCCCGGCATTGGCCGGGATGCCACGCCGACTCGAGGACCTGCCGGGCGGCCTGACTAACCGCAACGTCAAGATCACCACGGCGACCGCGGCCTATGTGGCGCGCTGCAGTGGCAGTGCCGGCAACCTGCTCGGCATCGACCGCGACAACGAGTACGTCAACTCAGTAGCCGCGGAGCAAGCCGGAGTCGGGGCGCCCGTGATCGACTACCGTCCAGACCTGGGCATCCTGTTGGTCGGGTTCATCGAGGGCACCACGCTGACCAATGCCGACATGGCGCGGCCGGATGTGCTGACGCGGGTTGCCGACGGATGCCGCGCGTTGCATAGCGGGCCGCGGTTCCGCGACCGGTTCAACATGTTCGAGCGCCAGCCCGAGTATCTGACGACTGTGCGGGACAACGGCTTCCGAATGCCTGCGGACTATCTTGATTTCGCCGACGAGTTCGCCACAATTGCACGGATTCTTGAAATAGGCGATCAGAGCACGGTGCCGTGTAATAACGATCTGCTGGCCGGCAACTTCGTCGACGATGGCCAGAAGGTCTGGCTGATCGACTACGAGTACTCAGGCAACAACGACCCCTGCTTCGAACTCGGCAATATCTGGGCGGAATGCGGACTGTCCGCCGACCAGCTCGCCGCACTCGTCGGCCGGTATTACGGCCGTCCACTGCGGCACAAGACCGCCCGTGCGCGTCTTCAGGGCATCGTCGGCAAGTATGGCTGGACATTATGGGGATGCATCCAGCATGGTTCCAGCGAACTGGAATTCGACTTCTGGGACTGGGCGATGCAACGGTATGAATCCGCCGTCGCCGAGTTTCGCGGCCCCGACTTCACTCGATTGCTCAACGACGCGCAGGCGCCGGACTAGGAGGACGATGTCGACTCCCGTTGTGCCCGAGCGTGCTCAGATCGTCATCATCGGCGGCGGCGTGATCGGCACCAGTGTCGCCTACCACCTGACCAAACTTGGCCGCTCGGATGTGGTTCTGGTGGAGCAGGGTCAATTGTCCTGCGGCACAACCTGGCATGCCGCCGGACTGGTGGGCCAGTTGCGCGCCTCGGAGAGCGGCACCCGGTTGGTTCAGTACTCCACCGCGCTCTATGCCGAGTTGGAGGCCGAGACTTCTCTGAGCGCGGGTTACAAACAGTGCGGTGGTGTCACGGTGGCCCGCACCGAAGACCGGATGACCCAGCTGCGACGCACCGCGGCGAACGCGACCGCCTACGACCTGGAGTGCGAACTCTTGAGTCCGGAAGCAGCTTTCGAGCGCTACCCGGTGATACGGACCGATGACCTGGTGGGCGCGATCTGGTTGCCCGCCGACGGTAAGGCCAATCCGACGGATCTGACGATGGCGCTGGCCAAGGGCGCCCGGCAGCGCGGTGCAAAGGTGCTCGAGCGGGTGCGGGTACTCGATGTGCTCACCACCGACGGCCGGGCATCCGGGGTGCGAACCGACGCCGGCGATATCGAAGCCGAGATCGTGGTGAATTGCGCCGGCCAGTGGGCGAAACAGGTTGGTGCGATGGCCGGGGTGAATGTTCCGCTCTACTCCGCGGAGCACTTCTATGTCGTCACCGAGGCCATAGACGGTGTACATCCCAACCTTCCGATCCTGCGCGACCCCGACGGTTACACCTACTTCAAGGAGGAAGTCGGCGGACTGGTCATCGGTGGCTTCGAACCTGAGGCCAAGCCCTGGGTGGCTCCGGACAAGATTCCCTACCCGTTCGAATTCCAACTGCTGGAGGAGGATTGGGAGCACTTCGAAATTCTCATGGAGAACGCCCTCCTGCGGATACCCGCCCTCGAGCACACCGGCCTCAAGAAGCTCTACAACGGACCGGAGAGTTTCACCCCCGACAACCAGTTCATCCTCGGCGAGGCGCCCGAGTGCGCGAACTTCTTCGTCGGCGCAGGTTTCAACTCGGTCGGCATCGCCTCGGCAGGCGGGGCAGGCCGGGCACTGGCTGAGTGGATCGTCAACGGATCGCCCACCACCGACCTCACGGGAGTGGACATCCGCCGGTTCGCGCCGTTCAACGGCAACGTGGCCTGGCTACACGACCGGGTCGCCGAAATCCTGGGCGTGCACTACGAGATTCCCTGGCCCAACCGGGAACTGACGACGGCACGGCCGTTCCGGCGCTCACCGGTATACCAACTGTTGGTTGACGCGGGAGCGAACTTCGGCAGCCGAATGGGTTGGGAGAGAGCCAATTTCTTCGCCCCACCCGGCATTGACCCGATCATCGAGTATTCCTGGGGCAAGCAGAACTGGCTGCCATGGTCGGCAGCCGAGCAGGTCAGCACCCGCACCGGTGTGACGGTGTTCGACCAGACGTCGTTCTCCAAGTATGTGCTCAGAGGCTCAGACGCCGAAGCGGTATTGCAGTGGCTGTGCACGGCCGATGTCGCTGTGCCGGTGGGCAGGTCGGTCTACACCGGCATGCTCAATGCGCGAGGAACCTACGAGGCTGATGTCACCGTCACCCGCACCGATGCGCGCGAGTTCCTAATCGTCAGCAGCGCGGCCAGTACCGTTCGGGATCTCGACCACATCGCCAGGAACATGCCGGCCGGTGCACGAGCCCAGGTCGTCGACGTCACCTCGTCGATGGCGGTGTTCGGGGTGATGGGACCGAAATCCCGCGAACTGCTGTCCGGCCTGACCGACGCCGACCTCTCCGACGCCGCCTTCCCGTTCGCCACCAGCAGGCTCATCTCGCTCGGGTATGCCACCGTGCGCGCCACCCGGATCACCTATGTCGGTGAACTCGGTTGGGAGCTCTACGTCCCGGCCGAGTTCGCCGTCGGCGTCTACGAGGACCTGATGTCGGCCGGCCGACGACTGGGCGTCGCGCGC
Organism: Mycobacteriaceae bacterium; assembly: GCA_037138275.1. GTDB lineage: Bacteria > Actinomycetota > Actinomycetes > Mycobacteriales > Mycobacteriaceae > Mycobacterium. Next base: position 20,231 of record JBAXIR010000005.1, read on the forward strand.
GGCGGCTACTACGCGATCGAGTCGATGCGTCTGGAGAAGGGCTACCGCGCGTTCGGCCGCGAACTGACGCCCGGGGACAACCCGGTCGAAGCCGGATTGCTATTCGCGTGCAAACTCGACGGCGACGTCGACTTCCTCGGTCGAGCTGCAGTACGGCGCGCACGAGACGAGGGACCGCGACGGCGGCTGGCGAGCTTCGTCGTGGACTCCCCGGAGCCGATGCTGTGGGGCGGTGAGTTGATCCTGCGCGACGGCGCTGTCGCGGGCCAGGTGTCCTCGGCAGCCTGGGGTGCGACGGTGGGGTCCTGCGTCGGGTTGGCCTACCTGCGCGCGGCCGACGGCGCAGTAGTGACCCCGGACTGGTTGCGGGCGGGGAACTACGCCGTCAATGTCGGTGGCGAGGTTTATCCGATCACCCTGTCACTCAAGGGAATCTACGACCCGCGAAACGAGCGGGTTCGCGGCTAGTGCGCGAAGTGCTCCTGGGTGAAGTGGCCGCCAGGCCGGGTCGCGTCAAGGTGGCCCAGCACGGAGTGCAGGTCCTCCCATAGTGAGCGGGCCAGGTCCGCGGAGAAGCCTTCGCGGACCACCACCCGCAGCACTGAGATGTTCTCGGCACCCGGCGGCATCGTGTACGCGGGAACCTGCCACCCGTAGGACCGCAGTGCTGCTGACACATCGAATTCGGTGTAGCCCCAGCCCCCGTCAGGGCGACCCGCGCCGCCCGACAGCTTGAACGCCACCACCGGGATCTGTGAACCGTCGGTGATGACGTCGAAGTGTTTCGACTCGGCCAGCTGGCCGGCGAACCACTTGGCGGTATCGGACAGACACGTCATCACGGTGGTGTAGCCGGCCCGACCCAACCGCAGGAAGTTGTAGTACTGCCCGACGACCTGATTACCGCCCTTGGAGAAGTTCAGGGTGAACGTCGGCATGTCGCCGCCGAGATAATTGACCCGGAAGATCAGATCCTCGGGAAGCTGATCGGCATTGCGCCACACCACGAAACCAACACCGGGGTAGGTCAGCCCGTACTTGTGGCCGCTGACATTGATCGACGCCACTCGCGGCAGCCGGAAGTCCCACTTGAGGCCGGGCTGCAGGAACGGCACCACGAACCCGCCACTGGCGGCATCGACATGCACCGGAACGTCCGGCCCCTTTTTCGTCTTCGCCAGTTTGTCCAGTGCCGCGCAGATCTTGGCGATCGGCTCGAGTTCGCCGGTGTAAGTGGTGCCCAGGATGGCGACCACCCCGATGGTGTCGGAATCGACGTACTCGAGCACCTTCTCGGGCGTGATGACATAGCAGTCCTCGGTCATCGGGATATAGCGCGGCTCGACCTCGAAGTAGCGGCAGAACTTCTCCCACACCACCTGCACGTTGGATCCCATCACCAGGTTGGGCGTTCGGGCCTTCCAGGCATCCTTGTCCTTGGTGGAGACACGTTGCTTCCATCGCCATTTCAGCGCCAGGCCGGCGAGCATCACCGCTTCTGATGAACCCACGGTGGTGGCACCGATGGCGGTGGAGGCGTCGTCGTCGCGCAGATTCTCGGCGTGAAAAAGATCGGCAACCATTGCGATGCATCGTGATTCGATCGCGGCGGTGGCCGGGTATTCGTCCTTGTCAATCATATTCTTGTCGAAGGTCTCGGCCATCAGCTTCTCGGCCTCGGGGTCCATCCAGGTGGTGACGAAGGTCGCGAGGTTCAGCCGGGAGCTGCCGTCGAGCATGAGTTCGTCGTGAATGAACCGGTATGCCGCCGCAGGTTCCATCGAGTCGTTCGGCAACCGCAGTGACGGGATCGGTTCGGTGGACAGCCGGCCGGTGTAGGCCGGCGCGATGGACGGGGACCGGTATTTGACGTGCGGCATGGTTAATCCTTCGGTTTCAGAGTTCGGCAATCGCGCGGCGAATATGGGTAAGGATGCGCGATGCAGAGGTGGGCACCGACACCGGCCCCGGATCGGCGGCCGAAGCATTCGCGGCCCGGGCGTGAACGAACGCCGCGGCCGCCGCGGCCTCGCCCGGCGCCAGGCCGGCCGCCAGCAGTGCGCCGATGATGCCGGACAGCACATCGCCGGAACCGGCGGTGGCCGCCCAGGAGTCGCCCGCGGGATTCAGATACACCCGGTCGGGCCCGGCGATGACCGTGACGTTGCCCTTGAGCAGAACGGTCGCGCCGAACGTCTCGGCAAGCCGGCGCGCGGCGACGACGCGGTCCGCGCCGGGGGGCGCTCCGGCCAGGCGGGCGTACTCGCCGGCGTGCGGGGTCAACACGGTGGGTGCCTGACGCCGGGTCAGCAGGTTCGGATGGGCGGCGAGCACGGTGAGCCCGTCGGCATCGACAACCACCGGCAGATCACTCTTCAGTGCGAACGTCAGGGCCATCAGCGCTGCCTCGTCGGTACCCAGGCCGGGTCCGACGACCCAGGCCTGGACCCGACCGGCCGACGACGCATCGGGTGCGATGACGACCTCCGGCCAGTGCGATACAACGTCGGCCGCGGCAGGCCCGGCATAACGGACCATGCCCGAGGTGGCCGCCACGGCGGCGCCGGTACACAGGACCGCCGCTCCTGGGTAGGCCGCCGATCCGGCCAGGATGCCGACCACGCCCTGGCTGTACTTGTCATCGTGTGGTCCGGGCATTGGCCAGTGGGCCTTGACGTCGGCGGCGTCGAAGCCCACCAGATCGGTGTTGGGAAGGTCCAGGCCGATGTCGACGAGTTCGACGCGCCCGCAGTCGGCAAGTGCGTGAACGGGTTTGAGCCCGCCGAAGGTCACGGTCAGCGCCGCGCGGACCGCCGGTCCGTTGATCGCCCCGGTTGCAACGTCGATCCCGCTGGGAATGTCGACGGCGACAACCGGGATACCGGCGTCCTCGATGGCACGAAATACCTCGGCCGCCGCCGGGCGCAGCGGACCGGAACCAGAGATGCCCACCACCGCGTCGATCACCAGATCGGTACCGGCACGAATGGTCTGCACCACCCGGCCGGCCGCGTCGCGGAAGGCGGTCAATGCAGAGCGGTGGGTGCGCTCGGGGTCGAGCAGAATGGCATCGGCCGCGACGCCTCTGCGGCGCAGCAACGTCGCCGCCCACAGTCCATCGCCACCGTTGTCACCGGAACCGACGACGACGCAGATCCTCCGGCCGGCGACAGCCCCCGTGCCGCGACGCAGTTCACCGGCGATCGCGGTGGCCAAACCGGTCGCGGCGCGGCGCATCAACGCGCCGTCGGGCAGGGCAGCCAACAGTGGCGCCTCGGCCGCCCGAATCTGTTCGGCGGTGTAATAAAACCGCATCAGGTGCTATTCGACCGTAACCGATTTGGCGAGGTTGCGCGGTTTGTCTACATCGTATCCGCGGGCCCGGGCCACCGCAGCAGCGAAGACCTGCAACGGAATCGTAGAAAGCAGAGGCTGGAAAAGCGTTGACACAGAGGGGATTTCGATGATGTGGTCGGCGTAGGGGCGAACCGTCTCGTCACCTTCCTCGGCGATGACGATCGTGATCGCGCCGCGAGCCTGAATCTCGCGAATGTTGCTCAGCAGTTTGCCGTGCAGCAACGCGGCGTTCTTGGGTGACGGCATCACGACGATCACCGGCAATCCGTCTTCAATCAGCGCGATCGGGCCGTGTTTGAGTTCACCGGCGGCGAACCCCTCGGCGTGCATGTAGGCCAGTTCCTTGAGCTTGAGCGCGCCTTCCAACGCCACCGGGTAGCCCACGTGACGGCCGAGGAACAGCACCGTCGGCGCCTGCGCGAAGCGGCGGCCCAGTTCGGTCACCGAGTCCAGGTGGCCGAGCACCTGCTCCACCAGTGCGGGCATCGCCTCCAGTTCGCGAAACTCGCGTTCGACCTCGTCCGGGTATTTGGTGCCACGAGCCTGGGCCAGGGCGAGACCGACGAGGTAGTTCGCGGTGAGTTGCGCCAGAAATGTCTTGGTGGCCGCCACGCCGATCTCGGGTCCGGCGCGGGTGTAGAGAACGGCGTCGGCCTCGCGCGGGATCTGGCTGCCGTTGGTGTTGCAGATGGCCAGCACCTTGGCCTTCTGCGCTTTGGCGTGCCGCACCGCCTCCAGGGTGTCGGCCGTCTCACCGGATTGGGAGATGGCGATCACCAGGGTGCCGCGGTCCAAAACCGGGTCGCGGTAGCGGAATTCACTGGCCAGCTCGACCTCCACCGGCAACCGCGTCCAGTGCTCGATGGCATATTTGGCCAGCAGGCCGGAGTGGAACGCGGTGCCGCAGGCGACGATGAACACCTTGTCGACCTCACGCAACTCCTGATCGGAGAGGCGTTGCTCATCAAGGACGATCCGCCCGTCGACGAAATGACCAAGCAGGGTGTCGGCGACCGCGGTGGGCTGCTCGGCGATTTCCTTGAGCATGAAGTAGTCGTATCCGCCCTTCTCGGCGGCGGAGAGGTCCCAGTCGATGTGCAAGGGCCGGGCATTGACGGCATCGTCATTGCCATCGAAGTCGGTGATTCGGTAGCCGTCGGCGGTGATCACCACAGCCTGGTCCTGACCGAGTTCAACAGCGTCACGGGTGTAAGAGATAAAGGCGGCGACATCGGAGCCCAAGAACATCTCGCCCTGGCCAATCCCGACGACCAGTGGGGTGGACCGTCGCGCCGCGACGATGGTGCCGGGGTCGTCGTCGTGGGCGAACACCAGGGTGAAGTGGCCCTCCAACCGGCGAACGACGGCCAGCACGGTGGCGACGAAATCACCGGCCGTCTCGCCGTGCTGGTAGGCCCGCGCCGCCAGATGAACGGCCACCTCGGTGTCGGTGTCGCTGGCGAACTCGACACCGTGTTCCTCGAGTTCGGCGCGCAGGGTGGCGTAGTTCTCGATGATGCCGTTGTGCACCACGGCGAACTTTCCGGCCGCGTCGCGGTGCGGATGCGCGTTGCGGTCGGTAGGACGGCCGTGGGTGGCCCACCGGGTGTGACCGATTCCCGCGGTGCCACGCAGTTCGTCGGCGTCGGTCTCGGCCAGTGCAGCCTCCAGATTGGCCAGCCGTCCGGCCCGGCGGCGGACAGTGAGTCCACCATGACCATCGAGTATGGCCAGCCCAGCGGAGTCGTAGCCGCGGTACTCCATCCGGCGCAGAGCGTCGACCACGACAGCGCAGGCGGGCCGGTGACCCACATACGCCACGATTCCGCACATGAATAACCAGGATAGTCCGACCGACTCGGCCGACCGGTTCGGCTACGGTCGACAGGTGGCTCGGAACCGCAAGCTCTTCACCCCCCTGACCCGGAGTGGCCCGCACCGCGTCCTGCGTGGTGACCTCGGCTTTGCCGGAATTCCGGGCATTGTCTACACACCGGCTTCCGGTCTGGGACTGCCCGGGGTGGCCTTCGGTCACGATTGGCTCACCGGCGCAGACCACTACGCCAAAACCTGTGAGCACCTGGCCAGTTGGGGCTTCGTCGTGGCTGCGCCGGATACCCAACGCGGGTTGGCGCCGTCGGTGCTCAATCTGGCCGCCGACCTCGACGCCACACTCGACGTCATCACCGGGGTGCGACTGGGCCAGGGCGACATCAGTCTGGACCCTGACGCACTGGCCCTGGCCGGGCACGGATTCGGCGGTGCGGCGGCGGTGGTCGCCGCAGCGGATGGAACCCGGGCGAAGGCGGTGGCGGCGGTATTCCCATCGGTCACCAAACCGTCGGCGGAGCAGTCTGCTGCGGCGCTGACGATTCCTGGCCTGGTGCTCGCCACGCCCGACGACCAGAAGTCTTTGCGCACCGACGCACTCGAGGTCGCTGCGGCATGGGACGGGTCCATTCTGCGGGTGGTCGAGAAGGCCGCCGCAGCAGACTTTGCCGAGAAACGCCGCCTGCTGGGACTTCTCGGCTTCCCGGGATCGCGCAACAGCACCCAAAAGACGGTGCGGGCACTGCTGACCGGATTCCTGTTGTTCCACCTGACCGGCGATGAGGCCTACGGCGCGTTCGCCGAACTCGATGTCACATTGCCACGCACCGCATTGCCGGACCCGGAGGCCCCCGCGGTGACGCATGAGGACCGGATTGTGGCTTTGTTTCGCTGACCGGATATAACCGATTCATGAGAACCGGCGTATTCCTGTCATATTCGGGCGGCTTCCGCGAAAGCGTCGAGCAGGTCGCGGTGCTGGAGAAGCAGGGTGTCGATCTCGCTTTGGTCGCCGAGGCGTACTCCTACGATGCGGTCAGCCAGTTGGGCTATCTCGCCGCGAAGACCTCCACCATCGAACTCGGGTCTGGTGTCTTTCCGATTTACACCCGGACACCCACACTGCTGGCGATGACGGCCGCCGGCCTGGACTACGTCTCCGACGGCCGGTTCCGGTTGGGCATCGGGACGTCGGGTCCGCAGGTGATGGAGGGCTTCCACGGCGTGCCATTCGACGCGCCGATGGGCCGCACCCGCGAAGTCGTCGAGATCTGCCGACAGGTGTGGCGCCGCGAGAAGGTCTCCCACCAGGGTAAGAACTATCAGATACCGTTACCGCCGGATCGCGGAACCGGACTGGGTAAATCACTTCGGCTGATCAATCACCCTGTGCGCGAACGGATTCCCATCCATATCGCCTCGCTGGGTGAACAGAATGTCGCGCTGACCGCCGAAATCGCCGAGGGTTGGCAACCGATCTTCTACTACCCCGAACGAGCCGATCGCGTGTGGGGTGACGCACTGCGGACCGGAACGGCCAAACGCGACCCCGCACTCGGCGAACTCGACGTTATGGTGGGCGTCTCACTGGCCATCGGTGACGACGTCGAGGAACGACTGAACTGGGCCAAACCTCAACTGGCGCTGTACATCGGCGGTATGGGCGCCAAGGGCAAAAATTTTTACCACAACGTCGCCACCAAGTACGGGTTCGGCGAGGTCGCCGATCGCATCCAGGATCTTTATCTGTCCGGGCGCAAGGCAGAGGCGGTCGCAGCGGTGCCGGACGAACTGGTGCGCAATATCTCGCTAATCGGTCCGCGAGGTTACGTCAAGGAACGGATCGCCGCCTTCGCCGAAGCGGGCGTGACCACCCTGCTGGCCACCCCGGTGACCGGCGATGCTGCCGAGTACGTCGATTTCATCGAGCAGTTGCAGGCCCTGCTGGACTAGCGCTACCTCATTGGCCGACCCGGGGTAGTTCGTCGGCGGCGATCTCGCACGGGGTGGCGACATCAGCCGCCGCGACCGATGTGGGTGGCGGCGGTGTCGCGGTTGGTGGCGGTGGCGGCGGTGGGACGGCGGGTTCAGGCGTCGCCACGACAGGTGCGGTGCCGACGGGCTCAGCCGGGGCGACGGGCTCAGCCGGGCCTGGCGCGGCAGTGACTGAGACGGCAGCCGGGACCTCTGCGGCAAGCAGGGTATCCGGACGCGAATACCGCTCTGGGACAACCGATTTAACGTCGGTTAGTGACCCATCGGGGGTCCTGGCCTCGGTCGTAACGGGGGTCGGCCCGGACGGGGTGTCGGCGTAGGAACCCAATGTCTGCGCTATCCAGGTGACCAGGCCCGCCAGCGAGCCACCGATATCCGGTATGCCGGGTAGCGCACCGACCGGTGCGCCGGACGTCCAGCCCTGCCCGGGCGACGGCGACAGGGGCGCTGATACCGGCGCTGATACCGGCACGGGAGCCTGATCAGGAACTGGCTGTGGAGCCGACGGTATGGATGGCCGCTGGGGCGGCGTCAACTCGGCCGGGCGGGCAGGGGTCTCGAACCGCGGTGCCGGGAGTTCCCCGAGTCGGCTGACGGCCACGTCATAAGCCGCCGCCGCCTCGGTGCCCAAACTCGCTACTGCCGAGAAGTCACCGCTGCGTGCCGCGTCGACCTTCGCATCCACGAGGTGCTCGAGTCCGACCCGTAGCGCCGTCAACGCAGCCGCCGCTGATCGAAGCGACGCGACAATCTCGGCGGCAGCCGCTGACTGGCGTGCCAGAAATTCACCAGCGCTCGAACCTGAGCCACCGAGCCAACTGTGGCTTACCAGATCGAGCGCCTCCCGATGGACGCGAAGCGCCTCCTCGGCACCCGCGGATGCCGCACTGAGGGCTGCGGCGTCGGCGTCCAGGATGTCGAGGCGCAGTCCGTCTTCGGCGTAATACCAGTCCTGAATCTGCTGCGGCGAATCGGCCACGCTCGCCGCGCCCTGAGCCAGCCGGGACCGGACATCGAGGGTCATCGCAGGGTGCCCTGCGCGCGCGATTCGGCATCGGAATAGCCCTGCGCACCGGCTCGCAGTGCCGCACTCGTCTCGCGCGCCACAGCAGCCCAGCGCGCGAGATCGGCCACCACCATGTCGACACCCATTCGGACCGCGTCACCTGCCCGACCGTGTGCGCGGCCCGCGACCGCGCCGTCGAACTGCAAGCCGGCCAATCGGGTTCGCAGCGTGCCGAGCACAATATCGGCGGTGGTGTCCAGGCGCTGGGCGGCCGCCGCCAGTGCCGCCGGGTCAACCGATGTTGTTCCCATATCGGGTTTGACGCGAACCTGCCGGTGTCGGTTCCGTCGAAAGGATCAGCCTTCGGTGCTGACCGATTTGGCGACCCGGGCAGCCACCTGACGCGCGGTGTCCTCGTCGGCCGCCTCGACCATGACCCGGACGATCTGTTCGGTTCCGGAGGCCCGCAACAGGATTCGGCCGGTATCACCAAGTTCGGCCTCGGCCAGGGCCACCGCGTCACGAACCGCGGGAGCCTGCACGGCAGTGGCCTTGTCGGCGACCTCGACATTGATCAGCACCTGGGGAATTGAACGCATCGGCGCGGCCAACGCGGCCAACGAGGAACCCGTCTGCACCATCCGCGCCATCAACCGAAGTCCGGTGAGGATTCCATCGCCGGTGGTGCCGAACGCGGGCATCACGATGTGACCGGATTGTTCGCCGCCGAGGCTGAACCCACCGGAGCGCAACTCCTCAAGGACGTAGCGATCACCCACGCCGGTTGTGCGCACGTCGATCCCGGCCTCCCGCATCGCCAGATGCAGGCCGAGGTTGCTCATCACCGTGGTGACCAGTGTGTCGGCGACGAGTTCGCCGGACTCGTGCATGGCCAGAGCCAGCACAGTCATGATCGCGTCGCCGTCGACCACCTGACCGCAGGCATCCACCGCCAGGCACCGGTCGGCGTCACCGTCGTGGGCCAAACCGAGATCTGCACCCTGGGCCACCACCACCGCCTGCAACTGCTCGAGATGCGTTGAGCCGCAACCCTCGTTGATATTGAGACCATCTGGTTGGGCGTTGATCGCGATGACTCGCGCACCGGCCGCGGTGTAGGCGCGCGGCGCTGCCACGGATGCCGCGCCGTTGGCGCAGTCGACAACCACAGTCAGCCCGTCCAGTGCTGCGCCGGCTGCGGTGGCCAGGTGAGCGAGATAGCGGTCGAGTGCGTCGGGGGCCTCGAGCACCCGGCCGATCTCAGCGCCGGTCGGGCGTATGCCGGGCCCCTGGGCGACCAACTCCTCGATGCGGTCCTCGGTGTCGTCATCGAGTTTGTGCCCACCGGGACCGAATACCTTGATGCCGTTATCGGGCATCGGGTTGTGCGATGCGGAGATCATCACGCCGAAGTCCGCGTTGTATGCGGCGGTCAGATAGGCCACTGCCGGCGTCGGAAGTACACCGACCCGCAGCGCGTCCACACCTTCGCTAGCCAGTCCGGAAACCACTGCGGCCTCCAGCATCTCGCCGCTGGCCCGGGAGTCACGCCCGACGACCGCGACACTTCTGCCGGGGTGGCCGCTGGCCCGCGGTGCAGCGAGGCGCCGGGCCGCGGCCGAACCGAGAGCAAGAACCAGCTCTGCCGTCAGTTCGCGGTTGGCGACGCCTCGCACACCATCGGTCCCGAATAATCGGCCCATCTGGGGTAGCCGATCAGCGCTTGCTGTACTGCGGCGCCTTACGGGCCTTCTTCAGGCCGTACTTCTTACGCTCGATTGCGCGCGGGTCACGGGTGAGGAATCCGGCCTTCTTCAGCGCCGGTCGATCCTCGGGCTGCACCAGGATCAGCGCACGCGCGATCGCCAACCGCAGCGCGCCGGCCTGACCCGAGGGGCCGCCACCGTCGAGGTGGGCGTGGATGTCGAAGCTGTCCACCCGGTCGACGATGACCAGCGGCGCCTTGATGAGCTGCTGGTGCACCTTGTTGGGGAAGTACGCCTCCAGCGTGCGGCCGTCCAGATGGAACTGTCCGGTGCCGGACACCAGTCGCACCCGCACCACGGCCTCTTTGCGACGGCCGACGGTCTGGATCGCGTGCTCGAGGATCACCGGTTCGCGGCGTTTGGGTTCGGCAGCGGCCGCGGGGACGTCCGCGGGAACCTCTGCCGTGCCCTGAGTCGCGTCCTCAACGGTGCCCTCGGGGGTCACGTCGGTCGTCTCGGTCGTCTCGGTCGTCTCGGTCACACTGTCGTCAGTCACTGGGCCACCTGCTTGATCTCGAACGGAATCGGCTGCTGTGCGGAATGCGGATGATCCGGACCGGTGTAGACCTTCAGTTTCTTCTGGATCTGCCGGCTCAGCTTGTTGTGCGGCAGCATGCCGACGATCGCCTTCTCGACGACACGGTCGGCATGTTTTTGCATCTCCTCGCCGACCGTTCGGGCACGCAGACCGCCGGGATAACCCGAGTGGCGGTAGGCCATCTTGTTGTTGAGCTTGTCGCCTCCGATGGCGACCTTGTCGGCATTGACGACGATGACGAAATCGCCGCCGTCGACGTTGGGCGTGAATGTCGGCTTGTGCTTGCCGCGCAGCAGTGTGGCTGCAGCAACGGCGAGTCGGCCGAGCACCACGTCGGTGGCATCGATGACGTACCACGAATGCGTGGTCTCACCGGCCTTCGGCGTGTACGTGGACACAGCGGTTACCTCTCCTGTTTCGGGTGGATCCCGGGTGACCCGGGTGCCGGTCGGGCATCGACGGCCTCGGAAATCCCGGCGACCAGCACTGACCCGGGATCCTCGTTTACCCCGCGGAATGATCCCGCGCGGTACCGCATGCCGAGGCGTTAGCCTACCTGCGACGATCCGCGCAGGTCAAAACGCCCGCCCGGGGCGGCCAACCCGGCGACTGAGCGGTCCCGACGGCTCTCCTCCGTCGAAACCGCACGGCAGCCGGATTAGTGCGGTCCGCACGGCAGCCGGTGAAAAACCGGACGACACAGGGTTGGACGCTCACCGCCGCGCGTCGGTTCCGGTTTCCTCAGCGGAACGCACCGCCTGTTCGCACGGCTCACGGATGGCGTCCTGGCGGTCCGGGGCGCTCTGGCAGCCGATGCTGATCCGCGTCGGGCCGGCCAGCACGATCACCCACCGGATGATGCGGCCGGCCCGGATCTCGCGGTAGGTCACCGCGGGACGGCCGGCCACATCGTCGGCCGGGTTGAAGTCGACGAATACCCCGGCTGCCTGCTCGGCGATCCCGCGCCGCAGTACCGCGGCGGCTTGGGCCAGCGTGGTCTCGGGCGCGTACGACTGAGTGATGTGCAGGGCGAGGTCGGCATCGGCTGCCGAACTGACCTGCACACGGCGCGACCCGGGTCCGCCGGTGACCCGTTCGACGATCCAGTGCGGCGGAACGCCGACCGCGATGCGACCCTCCACGAGGATTTCGGCCTGCGCGACCGGGTCCTGATCGGCTGCGGGCGGCGCGCCCGGTGGCCTCCCGGCCATGCCGGCGGCGACGCCGACCACCAACATCACCGCCGTCACCGCAATGAGCAGGCGCGCCGCGCTAACCGCCCGGCGCGGCGTTACGACGTGTGCGGCACAGTCGGCGACATCTGCTTCACACACCGTAAAACCATGGCGGGACAGTGCTTTTCGAATCAGTGCTTCAGTGTGTGCCGAACCCGGGACTCCCGGCGGAGCATCAAGGAGAACCACGTCGGACTCGGCCAACGCCACGACGGTATCGACGACCGATCCAAGGTCACCGCGGTCCAGCACCCGTGTCGTCGAACCGCTGCACACCGCGATGAGTTCGCCGGCGATCTCGATGACCGGCCCGGCATCCGGGTGACCACGACGGGCCAACTCGGATCGACTCATCGCGACGACACCGCCGACGGCTACCGCCGTCGTCGCCCCGATGACCCGCTCGACCCGCGCCCGCGACCACCAGGACGGGTGCACAACCACCACCGAATCCGGGCGTGTTTCCAAGATGGTCGAGATCAGCGAACGCCATAGGTCCGCAACCGAAACCGGACGACCGTCGATCAGTGCGGCAGGGTCGTCGATCCCGTCGACGGCCGTCGACACCAGCGCAGCATCCGGCCGTTCGCCGCGACCGCCGCGCAGTGCTCGCACGGTCACGGGTCCGACTTCCAGAACGCTGGGCACCACCTCACGCTAAGGCCGCGCGCGATCCGGTCGCCGCACCGATCCACAGGCAGAGCCGCCCGAGTCACCGCCGGCGGGATCGTCGTTCACGATAGGCGGCGACGTGCTGACGATTGGCGCAGTTTCCGGTGTCGCAAAAAATCCGGGATCGGTTGCGGGACAAATCGATCAGCACCGCCTCGCAGTCCTCGGCCGCACAGATCTTGAGTCGACGCAGTTCCCCGGAGCGGATCAGATCAGCCAGCGCCATGGCCATCTCGGCGCCCATCCGAGCCGCAAGTGGGTCGTCGACCGAGGCAAGATGCAGATGCCAATCCGGCATCTCGGGATGACGGGTGAGCCAGGGCGATGCGCGAGTCTCCACCAGGAGCGCGTTGACCTGATCGACGGTGCGTACTTCGTCCCGAGCGGCCGCCCAGATCCGACCGAGTCGGTCGCGCAGACTATGCACCGAGGCGAGTTCCGCCGGATCGCGGTCGCGACGGCCCGTCCATCCGAATTCGGAAAGATACGCGTTCAACGCCGCCTCGTCGCCGAGTCGTTCGCCGACCCCCCGGTTGGATTCGCCCCGGTTGCTGTTGACCAGGACACCGGCAGCCCGCAATGTGAGCTCGGTGTCATGACTGAACAGCATTTGACTCGGCATTCCTCCCGGCCGTAGTGTCACGACCGTCACTCAGTTTACTCATGACACTTACGCCCACCACCACCCACCAGGGAGGAATCCCGTGTCGACGCCGCACGGCCGCGATCAGTTTCGGATCGGCCTGTTATTCGCGACCGGATCGGCGGTGACATTCGGCTTCTCCGGGCCGCTGGCGAAGTCACTGATGGAGGCCGGTTGGTCTGCCACGGCGGCAGTCACCGCCCGGTTGGCACTGGGTGCCCTTGTGCTGGCGGTCTTCGCCACGATCGTCAAGCCCGACTGGCTTCGCGAGGCCCGCACCCACGCCCGAACCGTGGTGACCTACGGAATGATTCCGGTGGCCGGCGCGCAACTCTGCTTCTACAACGCCGTCGCACACCTTCCGGTCGCGGTGGCATTACTGGTGGAATACACCGCTCCCATCCTCGTGGTCAGCTGGATCTGGGCCACCACGAAACAGGCCCCCGGTCGACGGACAATCATCGGCGCGGCGCTGGCTATCGCCGGAGTGACACTGGTGCTCGACATCTTCTCGCCGGTGACCACGGGCACCCATATCGACCTGGTCGGCGTCGCCTGGGCGTTGGGCGCCGCGGTCTGCGCCGCCTGTTACTTCGTGATGTCCGACGAAGTCACCGCCGACGGTTCCGGTCTGAACGCCATCACACTGGCGGCCGGCGGCCTGATTGTCGCCGCGGTCACCATCGCACTGCTGGGCATCTCCGGGGTGATGCCCCTACAGTTCGCCACCAACGATGCGGTTCTCGGCGGCAGCAGCGTCCCGTGGCTGGTTCCGGCGGTGCTGATGGCAGTCGTGGCCACCTCGATCGCCTACACGCTGGGCATCAGTGCAATCGCCCGACTGCGTCCGAGTTTCGCCTCCCTCATGGGTCTTGCCGAAGTGTTGTTCGCCGTACTGGTCGCCTGGCTGCTGCTCGGCGAAGCGATAGGTCCAATTCAGGCCGTCGGCGGGACCGTGGTTCTGCTCGGCCTCGCACTCGCTCGCCCGGCAAGCCGCGGAAGCGTCGGCGGGTCGATTCAGGGCGCATCTGCCACAATCCCGGTATGAAATCTCGTTCGACAACTGCGCGTGCCGCCGCAGCGACCATTCTCGCTTTCGGCACACTAGTTACCGCACTACCGTGCGCACCGGCCGCCAATGCGCTGGGCTGCAACGACATTGAAGTGGTCTTCGCCCGGGGCACAAGCGAACTACCTGGTCTCGGCCGCGTCGGCGAATCGTTCGTCGACAATCTGCGGGCCCGGGTCGGCAACCGCAGCGTAGGGACATACGCGGTCAATTACCCCGCCAGCTACGACTTCCTCACTGCTGCCAACGGCGCCAACGACGCCAGCGCCTATATCCAGAACATCGTCAACACCTGCCCGGACACCAGGCTGGTCCTGGGCGGTTACTCGCAGGGCGCAGGGGTCATTGACATCATTACCTCGGTGCCGTTCCCCGCGATCGGATTCACCAACCCACTACCGCCGGAGATGGCTGACCGAATCGCCGCGGTGGCGGTATTCGGCAACCCCACCGCCAAGGTCGGCCTGCCGCTGACGTCCAGTCCGGTGTACGGAACCAGGGCAATCGACCTGTGCAACACCGGTGACCCGGTGTGCTCGGCCGGCAATGACGTTCCGGCTCACCGCAACTACGGTCCGGCCGGCCTGACCAACCAGGCTTCCGCATTCGTGGCGAGCCTGCTCGGTATGTGAGGATTGGCCGATGCGATTCATCTCCGCCCTGGTCGCCGTAGCTGCTCCGCTGGCGCTGGTTGTCTCGAGTCCCGCCGCCCATGGCGCGCCGTGCCCCGACGTGGAGTTGATCTTCGCTCGCGGCACCAGCGAACCAGCCGGCGTCGGACGCGTGGGGCAGGCACTGGCGGAGCAGTTGTCGGCCCAACTCGGCGGTCGCAGTCTCGGCATCTACGGCGTCAACTATCCGGCGACCTATGACTTCCTGGCCGCCGCCGATGGCGCCGCCGACGCCACCAACCGGATCGCGGCAATGTCGCAGCAGTGCCCCGCCACCCGGTTCGTTCTCGGCGGATACTCCCAGGGCGCCGCCGCGGTCGACATGCTTCTGGGCATACCGCCACTCGGTGCCAAAGTCGGCGACGTCGGGTCGGCGCCACCCCTGCCTGCCGGCCTCGCCGACCGGGTCGCCGCGGTAGCCGTCTTCGGAAATCCCTCAACCAAATTCGGTGTCCCGGTGTCGGCCGCCATGATGCCGTTCGCGGGCAAGGGAATCGATCTGTGCAACGACGGCGACCCGATCTGCTCACAGGGCCGCAACCCGTTCGCGCACACCAGCTATGAGAAGACTCCCCTGGTGGGCGAAGCCGCAGGCTTCGTGTCCGGGTTGCTCTGAGGCCGACCATAAACCGGGCTACCATGACCTGATGGTGGTGAGACAGGTGAGCAGTGCGGTGTCAGTGATATCGGCAGCCACCGCCCTGGTGCTCGCCCCGCCGGTACAGGCTGCACCATGCCCCCAGGTCGAAGTGATCTTCGCCCGCGGCCGGGTCGAACCACCAGGCATCGGATGGATCGGCGACGCCTTCGTCGACGCCCTGCGCAGTAAGACCGGTAAGAGTGTGGGCGTTTACGCGGTGGACTACCCGGCAGACACCGAAGTCATCCAGGGTGCCAACGATATGAGTAGGCACATCCAGTACATGGCCGCCAACTGCCCCGACACCAGACTGGTGCTCGGCGGATATTCGTTGGGTGCCGCCGTCGCCGATATCGTGCTGGGCGCCCCCACGTCGATGTTCGGCTACACCAACCCACTGCCCCCGAGCGTGAATAACCACATCGCCGCGGTCGCGTTGTTCGGCAACGGAACCATTCCCTTTTTCGGCCCGGTATCCGAGGTCAGTCCGATCTACGGCGGTAGGACGATCGACCTGTGCACCGAGGCTGACCCGATCTGCAGCGGCAACCTGGATCCCAACAACCCCATCGGAGACGCCATCGGCAACTGGTCTGCCCACCAACAGCCGGCGTATATCGACTCCGGCCTGGTCGATCAGGCCGCCGCGTTCGCGGCGGCGCGACTCTAGTCGCCGGAGCGCTTGTCGCGGGTCACCGCGACGCGCGCAGCCAACTGATCATCGGGTGGGTAATCGACGCTGACTAACGTGAGCCCGCAGGCAGGAGCGGCCGCAAAATCGCTGGAGCGCTGCCCGGCGGTCAAAAGCGTTGCGCACCAACTGGGTTCACGACGGCCCTCGCCGACGGCCAGCAGTGCCCCGACCAATGACCGGACCATCGACCAGCAGAACGCATCCGCCGTCACATGGGCGATTACCTCGTCACCGTCGCGAACCCAGTCCAGGCGCTGTAACTCCCGGATGGTCGTGGCACCGGGTCGATGCCGGCAGAACGCGGCGAAATCGTGCAGTCCCAACAACGATCGGGACGCCACGGCCATCGCGTCGATATCCAGTGGGCGCGGCCACGGCGTGACGAAACGGGCGTGCTGGGGTTCGGCTCCGAACGGGGCCAACGTCAGGCGGTAGGCGTAGTGGCGCCGCAGTGCCGAGAACCTGGCGTCGAAACCCGCGGGCGCCCGAACTACCCGGCGCACCCGGACATCGGCAGGCAGGAAGCGGGAAAGCCGACGAACCAGTGCGGCGAACTCAGGTTCGCCGCTGCGGTGCCCTCGGGCGTATGCATGTACGAGGGCGCTGCCGGGAATGTCGACGTGCGCCACCTGGCCGGCGGCGTGCACCCCGGCGTCGGTACGTCCGGCTGCGAACAGGCGCACCGGTGACCGGAACACCGTCGTCATGGCAGCGTCAAGCACTCCCGCAACAGTGCGGAGACCGTCCTGTACCGCCCACCCGCTGAAATCCGTTCCGTCGTAGGCGATGTCGAGACGCAGGCGGACTGCAGGATCCGGGTCAGGACTGGTCAGGCTCAGACTGCTCCTCGGCGACCTCGGCGGTCTCGGCGTCGGCGATCCCGGCGTCCTCCGCTTCGATCTCCTCCAACGGGGTCTCGCCCGCCTCCGGCTCCAGGGTGTCCACCGCCTCCGGCTCCAGGATGTCCTCAGCCTCCG
>JBAXIR010000006.1:0-36016 GCA_037138275.1 Mycobacteriaceae bacterium
GTCAGAGCACCAACAACATTCGGGTGTTGCCCAGGATGTTGGGCTTGACGTAGCTCAGGTCGAGGAACTCCGCGACGCCCACGTCGTAGGAGCGGCGCATCTCCTCGTACACCTCGGCATTGACCGGAGTCCCCTCGATCTCGGTGAATCCGTGCCTGCCGAAGAATTCGGTCTCGAAGGTCAGCACGAACAACCGCCGCAGCTGCAGTTCGCGTGCCACCTCCAGCAGCCGGTCGACGATCGCGTGTCCGATACCGCGGCCCTTCACGCTCGGGTCCACCGCCACCGTTCGCACCTCGCCCAGATCGGCCCACAACACATGCAGCGCGCCGCAACCGAGCACCCGGTCGCCGGCTTCGGCGATCCAGAACTCCTGAACCGACTCATACAGCGTGACGAGGTCCTTCTCCAGCAGGATCTTCCCGGCGTAGGTGTCCACTAGTCGTTTGATCTCGGGGACGTCGGAGGTGCGGGCGCGCCGGATGGCCACGTCACGGCTCAAGCCGTCCGCACGCGCGTCAGTCACCGGAGAACCCTATCGCTAGCAGCCCGTGGCGCTCGGCAACCGATACGCTGTTTGCTGTGCCGGGCAACTCCCAAACTCCGCCGACGGTTCCGCGCGTCGGGGTGGTCAACCTCGCGAACCTGCTGACGGTGCTGCGCCTACTCCTGGTGCCGGTATTCCTGTTCTTCCTCTTCGCCGGTGACGGCCATCAGTCCGGCAGTCGGGTCGCGGCATTCGCTGTCTTCGCCGTGGCAGTGATCACCGATCGACTCGATGGCTGGCTGGCCCGTACCTATGGACTGGAAACGGAGTTCGGCAAACTGGCCGATCCGATCGCCGACAAGCTGTTGATCGGTTCGGCGCTGATTGGCTTGTCGATGCTCGGCGACCTGCCGTGGTGGGTGACGGTGGTCATCCTGGTGCGTGAGATAGGGATCACAGTGCTGCGGTTTGCGGTCCTGAACCGCGGAGTCATCCCGGCAAGTCGTGGCGGCAAGCTCAAAACCCTGATTCAGGCGATCGCCATCGGATTGTTCATTCTGCCGCTGAATACCTGGTCAGGACCTTGGCTGACGGTGGCGTGGGTGGTCATGGGCGCCGCGATCGTGCTGACGGTCGTGACCGGACTGGACTATCTGTCGTCGGCTCTACGGGTCAAGCCCGTCGCCAACTGAGCGCGCGGGGCGGGAACCACGCGGCCAACTCCGGCGTTGCAGTAGGTAATTGCGACGACTCAAGGAGGATGCGCCATGGCGGCTGTAGTGCTGCGAGCAGTGATCGGTGATGTGTTGCGACGTGCCCGCACGTCACAGGGGCGCACCTTGCGCGAGGTTTCGGATTCGGCGCGGGTGAGCCTGGGCTACCTCTCCGAGGTGGAGCGAGGCCGCAAGGAGGCCTCCAGCGAGTTGTTGAGCGCGATCTGCGCCGCCCTGGACGTGCCACTGTCGCGTGTGCTGTGCGACGCCGGCACCGAAATGGCCTGCCAGGAGGCGGTCGAACGGAGCGCCGCCGTCGCGATCAGCGTCCCCACCACTGTCGTCATCCCGCATCCGGCGGCCATGGCAGTCGCCTGAATCGAGTGATTCGCCGGATTTCCGTAACGGAGTTGGCGACCCGGGTGTGGTGGCGGCGTCGGAACCGATAAATTGGGCGTCGACTCTGATAACGCGGCACTCATTCGAAGGCGGGGCAACACACATGGCCAATCCGTTCGTCAAGGCGTGGAAGTACCTGATGGCGCTGTTCGGCTCCAAGGTCGACGAATACGCCGATCCCAAGGTGCAGATCCAGCAGGCGATTGAAGACGCCCAACGGCAGCACCAGGCACTCACCCAGCAGGCCGCTCAGGTCATCGGTAATCAGCGACAGCTGGAGATGCGGCTGAACCGTCAACTGGCCGATATCGAGAAGCTGCAGGCCAATGTGCGCCAGGCCCTGACGCTCGCCGACCAGGCTGCCGCGGCCGGTGACGCCACGAAGGCCGCCGAGTACACCAACGCCGCCGAGGCTTTCGCCGCCCAACTGGTCACCACGGAGCAGAGCGTCGAGGACATCAAGCTCCAGCACGACCAAGCCCTGCAGGCCGCGGGCCAGGCCAAGAAGGCCGTCGAGCAGAACGCGATGGCGCTCCAGCAGAAGATCGCCGAACGCACCAAGCTGCTCAGCCAGCTGGAGCAGGCGAAGATGCAGGAACAGGTCAGCGCCTCGCTGCGGTCGATGAGCGAGATCGCCGCGCCGGGAACCACGCCCAACCTCGACGAGGTCCGCGAGAAGATCGAGCGCCGCTACGCCAACGCGATGGGCTCTGCGGAGCTCGCCCAGAACTCGGTTCAGGGCCGGATGATGGAAGTGCAATCGGCCAGTGTGGAGATGGCCGGGCACTCCCGCCTTGAGCAGATCCGCGCCTCGATGCGCGGTGACGCGCTGCCGTCCGGTGGTGCCGCCACCGCGACGCCGGCCACCCCGATCAGTGCACCGGAGCCCGAGCAGCCGCTCGGCCAGTAGGCCCATTCAGCAGGAGGCGAACACTCGATGGCGGTCAGGACAGACCAGTCGGGCTTCGCCTCGCGCCCGCGACGCTCGGCATTGCAGCGCGGTATCGACGCGGCCGCGGAGTACGCCGACGCCGCAGCGCAGAAACTGAGCGCTGCATCCGACCCGCGGGCTCGGCTGTTGCGAAAGCGGCGATGGGCGTTGCGGCTGGGGTTGTTCTTCGGCGTCACCTCGGCGTTCTGGGTTCTGGTCACCGGGCTGCTGGCGTCGTGGAACACCCCGGTGTGGGGCCTGCTGATCACCGGACTGATCGGCGCCGGTGCCGCCGCACCCGCAACGCTGTTGCTGCTGCGGTACCGGTGGCTGCGCGGGGAGCCGCTGCCGCCGCTGCGTCAGGCCAGTGCACGCCGGCTGCCGCCGCACGGTTCGGTTGCCCGGCCCGCGATGTCGGCGCTGGGCGCCTCGGAGCGAGGGCTGCACTCGCTGCTTGCTGTGATGGGGCGAGGAAACATGCTGCCGCCCATGGAGATTCGCGAACTCACCGCAGCAGCCGGTCGATCTGCGGCGACGATGGCGGCGACGGCGGCGGAGGTTGCATCCATGGAGCGTGCGGCCGGCGAGAACCCCGATATCCGGGCCTATCTGGCGCCGACGATCAACGCGTTCACCGCGCAACTCAACAGCGGTGTGCGTCAGTACAACGAGATGGTGACCGCCGCTGCGCATGTGGTGTCATCGGTGAGCGCCGACGGGACCGCTCCGATGTCCCAGCAGCGCTACCGCAGTGAGTTGACCGACGCCACCGATCGACTTCTGGGCTGGGCGCAGGCTTTCGAGGAACTCGGCCAGGGCCGGTTATCGCGACCTGCGGGCCGGTGACCCCGCCGACCGTGGGGTCTATGGACATTTTTGCCGAGCTGGCCGTACCTACGGCCCACGGTCGCGTTACAGCGTGGGCCGAAGCGCTGGAACGACGGCGCCGACCACCCCGCGCGCGAGCGCCTTGGTGAAGTCGAACATGTCGAAGTAGTCCCGCCACAGCGTGATCCGGCCGTCTGTCACCTCGAACACTCCGCACACCCAGAACTGCAGGCGCAGCCGGCCGAACACCAGGGCGTCGGTGCGTTCGGTCAGCACTGTCGACCCGTTCACGGCAATGCGATGTGTCTTCACCTCGAATCTCGCCCGGCCTTCCATGCTGCGGAAGAGCTTCATCGCGCGGGCCCGGCCGCGGATAGTCGGGAATCCGACGTTCTGATAGACCAGGCGCTCGTCGAGAACCGCGCCTGCGGCGTCGATGTCCTGATCCTGCAGGGCGGCCAAAAAGACCTCGACGGTGTGTGCGTTGTCGATCTGAGAGCTGATCGTTCGTTGGTCGGTCGGTTGCTCAGTCATGCTCGCTAGCCTAGGCCGACGGCTATGGCAGGGTGGGCCCAATGCGGGTCGCCCTGGTCGCCGGACCGGAAGCAGGCCACGTCTTTCCCGCGATCGCGTTGTGTTTGCGTCTTGCCGCTGCCGGCGACGACCCGGTGCTGCTGACCGGCACCGGATGGCTCGACACCGCGCGGCGTGCAGGTCTGGACGTCGTCGAACTTCTCGGCCTGGACCCCGACGAGTCAGACGATGACACCGATGCGGGCGCAAAACTGCACCACCGGGCCGCGCGGATGGCGGCGCTGAACCTGCCGGTGTTGCGCGATCTGCAGCCCGATCTGGTGGTCTCGGATGTCATCACCGTGTGCGGTGGGATGGCGGCCGAGCTTGCCGGCATCCCGTGGATTGAACTCAGCCCGCACCCGCTGTATCTGCCGTCGCGGGGCCTGCCGCCGATCGGCAGTGGGCTCGCGCCCGGCACCGGGATT
The DNA here is from genome assembly GCA_037138275.1 of Mycobacteriaceae bacterium. Taxonomy (GTDB): domain Bacteria; phylum Actinomycetota; class Actinomycetes; order Mycobacteriales; family Mycobacteriaceae; genus Mycobacterium. Next base: position 4,360 of record JBAXIR010000006.1, read on the forward strand.
AGGGGACGCCTTCGTGACTCGATCATGCGGGAGTTCACCGCGCGTTCGATACGGGCCGGTGGGCGCCAGCGCGCCCAGGCTCGGCAGGGGATCGGACTGCCAGGCATGGATCCCGGTCCGCGGCGTCGGCTCATCGCCACCCTGCCGGCCCTGGAGGTGCCGCGTCCGGACTGGCCGGCTGAGGCGGTCGTCGTCGGCCCGCTGCACTTCGAGCCGACCACGGATGTTTTGGCGTTGCCGCCCGGCGCCGGGCCGGTGATCGTGGTGGCACCCTCGACGGCCAGCACCGGCACCGCCGGGCTTGCCGAACTGGCGCTGGAACATCTCATCCCGGGAGAGACCCTGCCGGTCGGCTCCCGACTGGTGGTGTCGCAGCTGGTGTCATCCGGGTCCGGTGGCGACGACGTCGTGGTGCCACCGTGGGCCGTGGTGGGGCTGGGCCGCCAGGATGATCTGCTGCGTCAGGCCGATGTCGTGGTGTGCGGCGGCGGCCACGGCATGTTGTCCAAGACACTGCTGGCCGGGGTGCCGATGGTGGTGGTTCCCGGTGGCGGCGATCAGTGGGAATTGGCGAATCGCGTTGTGCGACAGGGGAGTGCGCGACTAGTCCGGCCGCTCAGTGCTGATGCGTTGATTGCCGGTGTCACCGAGGTGCTGTCAGATCCGGGCTACCGGCAGGCGGCGCGCCGGGCCGGGGAATCCATCGCCGGGGTGTCCGACCCGGTGGCGGTGTGCCGTGCTGCCGTGTAGTTCTGGGTAGGTTCATGGGCGTGCGATTGACGCAATTCCGCGAACTTGTTGATGAGCGGTTCGGAACTGTTCGCGGCGCCTCGGTCGTGGTGGATCACGTCCTGACCCAACTGGGCGGACGGACCGCCACCCAGGCCATCGAGGACGGCGTCGACCCCCGCGACGTGTGGTGGGCGCTGTGCGCCGACTTCGATGTGCCCCGCGACCAGTGGTAGCGGGCCTGGCCCGCGGTCAGCGGTAGTCGGCCGCGCCCGGACCCGTCCCCGACACGCCGCGCGCCTTGCTTGCCATCGAACACATGTTCGTTATTGTGGGTCTTGTTCGACCGTCGCTTTCCAGGTCAGCCCGTTTTGTCAGAGGCCCTCTCTAACGTCACGGCCAACTGACCAACACCGGTCAACCGAACACCACCGAACGGAGATATCCCATGGCACAGCAAGCCCCCGACCGCGATAAGGCTCTCGAACTCGCGCTCGCCCAGATCGAGAAGAATCACGGCAAAGGCGCGGTGATGCGACTCGGCGACGAGGTTCGTCAACCGATCTCAGTCATCCCCACCGGCTCCATCGCCCTGGACGTGGCGCTGGGCATCGGCGGGCTGCCGCGCGGCCGCATCATCGAGATCTACGGTCCGGAATCCTCCGGCAAGACCACCGTCGCCCTGCACGCGGTGGCCAACGCCCAGGCTGCCGGCGGTATCGCGGCATTCATCGACGCCGAGCACGCGCTCGACCCCGAGTACGCCAAGAACCTGGGCGTCGACACCGATGCACTGCTGGTGAGCCAGCCCGATACCGGTGAGCAGGCACTCGAGATCGCCGACATGCTGATCCGGTCGGGAGCGATCGACATCCTGGTCATCGACTCGGTGGCCGCGCTGGTACCGCGTGCCGAGATCGAGGGCGAGATGGGTGACAGCCACGTCGGCCTGCAGGCCCGCCTGATGAGCCAGGCGCTGCGCAAGATCACCGGCGCACTGAGTAACTCGGGTACCACGATGATCTTCATCAACCAGCTGCGCGAGAAGATCGGAGTGATGTTCGGCAGTCCGGAAACGACCACCGGCGGAAAGGCACTGAAGTTCTATGCCTCGGTGCGTCTGGACGTGCGACGGATCGAGACCCTCAAGGACGGCACCGATGCGGTGGGCAACCGCACGCGCTGCAAGGTGGTCAAGAACAAGGTCTCGCCGCCGTTCAAGCAGGCCGAGTTCGACATCATCTATGGCAAGGGCATCAGCCGTGAGGGCTCGCTCATCGACATGGGTGTCGATCAGGGCTTCGTTCGCAAGTCGGGTTCGTGGTTCACCTACGAGGGTGAGCAGTTGGGCCAGGGCAAGGAGAATGCCCGCACCTTCCTGGTTGATAACCCGGACGTGGGCAACGAGATCGAGAAGAAGATCAAGGAGAAGCTCGGCATCGGTGCGGTGCTGACCGACGAACCCGTCGATGACGTCCTGCCCGCTCCCGTCGACTTCTGAGACCCGTGAGGAGCAGGCGCACGCACTGTGCTTGCGCCTGCTCACCGCGCGGGCTCGGAGTCGCGCCGAACTCATCGGGAAGATGGCCAAACATGGTTTTCCCGATGACGTCGTCGAGACGGTGCTCGGCCGACTGATCGAGGTCGGCTTGGTCGACGACGAGGACTTCGCCGCCCAATGGGTGCGGTCCCGGCATACCTACTCTGGAAAAGGCAAGCGCGCCTTGGCCGCTGAGCTTCGGACCAAGGGTGTCGACGCCGAGGTGATCACCGCCGCGCTGGACGGGATCGACGCCGGCGCCGAACGGGTGCGGGCCGAGCAACTCGTGGACCGCAAGCTGCGACGCGAAGTGCTGGCCGACGGTGACGACGCGAAGGTGATGCGCCGACTGGTCGGCATGCTGGCCCGGCGAGGCTATCACCAGAGCATGGCCGTGGCGGTGGTCACCGATGCGCTGGCGGCCGAACGGCAGCGCCGGCGGGTCTAGGGTCCGCGCATGCGGACCGCGATCGGTTAGTCGCCGGGCTCGATTAGTGCGCTCGGCGCGCCACGCTGCTCGATCCGGGCGCTCGGCGCGCCACGCTGCTCGATCGCCTCTGCCTCCAGTGGTCGGGTACCACGCCGTGAACGCCGGAGTCGGCGCTCCAACCGGGTTGCCGCCGCCGACAGTGCGAAGTTGACGCTGATCATCAACACCGCGATCACGATCAGTGCGGATACGTAATTCCCGTAGGTCGACCCGATCACCGTGCCCTGCCGGACCATCTCGACGAAGGTGATCTGGTAACCGATGGCCGTGTCCTTGAGTACCACCACCAACTGCGACACCAGGACCGGCAGCATCGAGGTGATGGCCTGGGGCAGCAGGATCGAGCGCATCGTCTGCCCCCAACTCAATCCCAGTGCGGCGGCGGCCTCGTGCTGCCCGCGGGACAGCGACCCGACGCCGGAACGGACGATCTCGGCAATTACCGCGCCGTTGTACAGCGTCAGCCCGGTTACGACCCCGGCCAGCGCGAGGTATTTGGACGCAAAGGTGCCGTTGAGCGCATAGAGGAAGTAGGCGAAGATCATCATGATCAGCACCGGGATGGCCCGGAAGAACTCGACGATCACCGCGCACGGCCGTCGGACCGCCGCGATCGGCGACAACCGACCCACGCCGAGTGCCAGCCCCAGGGCCAGTGCCAACACAATGGATATCGCGGCCGCGGTCAGCGTGCCTGCGATGCCCGGCAACACATACGTCCGCCACAGATCGGCAGTCAGGAACGGCGTCCACTTCGCCGCGGTCAGTTGTCCCTTGTTCGCCAGTTTGGCGAGCACACCCAACCCCGCCAGCGCGACGCACACCAGGGCGACAGCCGAGATGATTTGGTTGCGTACCCGGGCCCGAGGCCCGGGGGCATCGAAGAGAACCGATGCGCTCGTCACTGCCGGGCCACCGCCAGACGCTCACTCAGCCGGCCGAAGAGCAATCCCAGTGGCAGGGTCAGCACCACGAAACCGACGGCGAATATGGTGCCCACCACAATCAGGGCCGCGGTGTTCTCGATCATCTCTTTCATTAACAATGCCGCCTCTGCCACACCGATCGCCGAGGCGATCGTGGTGTTCTTGATCAATGCGATCACCACCGATCCCAGTGGGATGATCACCGCACGAAATGCCTGCGGCAGCAACACGATCCGCAGGTTCTGGGCAAAGGTGAACCCGAGTGAACGAGCTGCTTCGGCTTGGCCGAGTGGCACGGTGTTCACCCCGGCTCGCACCGTCTCGCACACGAATGACGCGGTATAGAGCGTCAGTCCCAACACGGCGAGCCGAAAGTTGCTGTCGACAATCGACGTCGGTGAATCCGGATCAACCAGTGCCACACCCAGTGTCTGCGCCAAGCCAAAGGAACAGAACAGAATGATCAGCGTCAACGGAGTGTTGCGGACCACGTTGACATAGGCGGAGCCCATCCAGTTCAGGATCGGCACGGGCGCAAGCCGCATCGCTGCCAGTGCGGTGCCGAGGATCAGGGCTCCGATCGCCGAGAACACCGTGAGTTGGATCGTGGTCCAGAACGCCTCGAGGATCTCGCCGCGATACTCGGTGAAGATCTCCACGTCGGTTTAGCGAGGGTTCCGAACTCAGTACCGGTCGATTGGCGGTGGCGCGGGGGTGGTGATGCCGGCCGGGCCGAGGTTCTTATCGAATGCGGCCTTCCACGCGCCGTCCTTCTCCATCTTCTCGAGTGCGTCATTGATCTTGGTGCGCAGTTCGGTGTCGTCCTTCTTCAACCCGATGCCGTATTGCTCCTCGGAGAACGGCTTGCCGACGATCTTGAAGTCGCCGGGGGACTGTGCGGCGTAGCCGGCCAGGATCACCTCATCGGTGGTCACGGCGTCGATCGCGCCATTCTTCAGCGCCTCAACACACGCCGAATAGGTGTCATACTGCTGCAGTTGCACACCCGGGTACTTGTCCTTGATGCGCTGCGCGGGTGTCGATCCCGTCACCGAGCACAGTTTCTTGTTGTCCTGCAGGGACTCCGGGCCGGTGATATCGGTGTTACCGGCGGTCACCAGCAGACTCTGGCCGGTGATCAGATACGGCCCGGCGAAGTCGACCTTCTCTTTGCGCTTATCGGTGATCGAGTACGTGGCGACGATGTACTTGACCTGACCGTTCTGGATCAGGGTTTCGCGCTGGCCCGACGGCGACTCCTTCCATTCGATCTGGTCCTCGCTGTACCCGAGTTCCTTGGCCACATATTTGGCGACGTCGACGTCGAACCCGCTCATCGTGCCGTCGGGCTTCTTCAACCCCAGACCCGGCTGGTCGAATTTCGTTCCGACGACAAGTTTGTCGCCACCACCACCACCTCCGCCACACGCGGTTGCGCTCAGCGGCAATGCGACTGCCAGCACGGCCGTGCCGATCAGACGCCATGAGATCTGGGGCATGAATTTCCCTCTCGTCCTAGTGATTGAGAATCTTGCCGAGGAAGTCCCTGGCCCGATCCGATTGTGGGTTGTCGAAAAACTCTGTGGGAGTGCCATCTTCGGCGATCGCGCCATCGGCCATGAACACCACCCGGTCAGCGGCGCGGCGGGCGAAGCCCATCTCGTGTGTGACCACCAGCATCGTCATCCCGTCGCCGGCCAGTGCAGTCATGACAGCCAGTACCTCGTTGATCATCTCTGGGTCCAGGGCGCTGGTCGGTTCGTCGAACAGCATCACCTTCGGGTCCATTGCCAGCGAGCGGGCGATCGCCACTCGCTGCTGCTGGCCACCGGACAGCTGTGCCGGGTACTTCTGTGCCTGATTGGCCACTCCGACCCGCTCCAGAAGCACCATCGCGCGCTCCCTGGCCTTGTCCCCGGCGATCTTGCGCACCTTCATCGGCGCCAGTGCCACGTTCTCCAGGATCGTCTTGTGCGCGAAGAGGTTGAACGACTGGAAGACCATGCCCACATCGGAACGCAATTGAGCCAGTTTGCGGCCCTCGACCGGCAGATGCTCGCCGTCGATGGCGATAGTGCCGGAATCGGTGGTCTCCAGGCGATTGATCGTCCGGCACAGCGTGGACTTGCCCGAACCGGACGGGCCCAGCACCACGACAACCTGACCCCGGTCGATGTCGAGGTTGATGTCTTTGAGCACGTGCAGGTCGCCGAAATGTTTGTTGACGCCCGTGATCGAGATCATGGGGACTGCCATGCGCAGACCCTACCCAGGTGCGAAGACCTCTGCCGGTCGATCCTGCGGTTTCTCGGCATCGCCGCACCTCCGTACCATGAGGTCCGTGACATCAGCGCTGACCCAGGACGAGGCGGGCGATAAGCCCGGCACGGCGGGCGGCCGCACCTATCAGGTCCGCACCTACGGCTGCCAGATGAACGTCCACGACTCTGAACGACTCGCGGGTCTTCTCGACGCCGCCGGGTACCGTCGCGCCCCCGACGGCACCGACGCCGACGTGGTGGTGTTCAACACCTGCGCGGTCCGGGAGAACGCCGACAACAAGCTCTACGGCAATATCAGTCATCTGGTGCCGCGCAAACAGGCCAACCCGGATATGCAGATCGCCGTCGGCGGATGTCTGGCTCAGAAGGACCGCGATACCGTGCTCCAGAAGGCGCCGTGGGTCGATGTCGTCTTCGGCACCCACAACATCGGCTCACTGCCCGCACTGCTGATGCGGGCCCGGCACAACCGCGAGGCTCAGGTCGAGATCGCCGAGTCCCTGCGGGAGTTCCCGTCGACGCTGCCCGCAACGCGGGACTCCGCGTATGCGGCCTGGGTGTCGATCTCCGTCGGCTGCAACAACACCTGCACGTTTTGCATCGTGCCGGCGTTGCGGGGCAAGGAATTGGACCGCAGGCCGCAAGACATCCTGGCCGAGGTGCGGTCCCTGGTGGACCAGGGCGTCCTCGAAGTCACGCTGCTGGGGCAGAACGTCAACGCCTACGGTGTGTTTTTTGCCGACCAGGAAACCCCGCGCGACCGCGGTGCCTTTGCATCCCTGCTGCGCGCCTGCGGGCGTATCGACGGTCTGGAAAGGGTGCGATTCACCTCGCCGCACCCTGCCGAGTTCACCGACGATGTCATCGAGGCGATGGCCACAACGCCGAATGTGTGCCCGGCACTGCACATGCCACTGCAGTCCGGTTCCGATCGGGTCCTGAAGTTAATGCGCCGTTCCTACCGTGCCGAGAAGTATCTCGGTATCCTCGATCGGGCCCGGGCGGCCATGCCGCACGCCGCCATCACCACCGACATCATCGTCGGATTCCCCGGCGAGACCGAGGATGACTTCGCCGCCACCCTGGATGTGGTGCGCCGGGCGCGCTTCGCGGCCGCATTCACCTTCCAGTACTCCAAGCGGCCCGGCACCCCGGCAGCCGAGATGGATGGTCAGCTACCGAAAGAGGTTGTGCAGGAACGCTATCAGCGGCTCATCGACCTTCAGGAAGCCATCTCCTTCGAGGAGAACCAGGCTGTGATCGGCCGTACCGTCGAGCTTCTGGTGGCCAGCGGGGAAGGTCGCAAGGACCCCGCCACCGCCAGGATGAGCGGACGGGCCCGCGACGGCCGGCTGGTGCATTTCACCCCCGGTGACACTGACGTGCGGCCAGGCGACGTCGTCACCACGACGGTCACCGGCGCAGCGCCGCACCACCTGATCGCTGACGCGCCGCTGCTGTCCTACCGCCGAACCCGGGCCGGCGATGCCCATGCGGTTGGTCGGAGGCCCAGCACCGTCGGCCTCGGGCTGCCCTCAGTCGGTAAACCGCCGGTGCAACAACCGATCACATCAGGATGTCAGCAGTGAACGCTGAAGGATCAGCCGAAGAGTTTGAGGCCTACCGGGGCGAATTAGAGGCCGCGGAGCGTCGAGTGGCAGGTGAAATCGAGCCTGGTGCGCGGGGAGTCGTGGTGGCGATTCTGGTCTTCGTGCTCGTGGCGTCGTTCATCCTGCCGCACACCGGCGGGGCACGAGGTGTCGATGTCCTAATGGGCGATGACAAAGCGATCAGCGCCGGCATCGCGCTGCCGTCGCGGATATTCAGTTGGCTCAGCCTGGTCTTCGGCGTCGGCTTCTCGATGCTCGCGCTGATCACCCGGCGCTGGACGCTGGCCTGGATCGCGCTGGCCGGTTCGGCTGTCGGCAGTGCCATCGGCTTGCTGGCCGTGTGGTCCCGGCAGACCGCTGCCGAGGGTCATCCCGGGCCAGGAATCGGGCTCATCCTGGCCTGGATCACGATGATGCTGCTGACCTTCCACTGGGCGCGGGTGGTGTGGACGCGCACCGCGGTGCAGTTGGCGGCCGAGTCTCAACGTCGTCAGGAGGCGGCCGATCAACAGGCGAGGCAGCTTCTGGACGGCCTCGACGGCAGCGGTGGGCGAGCTACCGACCACTTGCCACCGTCAACCGATCAGGCCGGCTAACGCCTTTTCGACAGTGCCGCCACCGCGGTGTCGGCCCACTGCCGCCACTGCTCGGCACTGGCCCGAGCCTGCTCGGCGTCCTTGGTCCGGCCCGCGGCGGCGGCCTTCTCGGCCTGGCGCTCGAATTGTTCGGCACGGGTCCGGAACTGCTCGGCGCGGGCCTGGGCCTCCGGATCGGCTTTATCTGACTCGGCGGCGTCCCGGATCTTCTTCTCCACCGCCCGCAGGCGTCGATCCAACTCGGCCGAGCGGTCCCGTGGCGCGTTGCCGACCGCATCCCACCTGTCGGTGATGCTGCGCAGTGCTGCGCGGGCGGCGTCGAGGTTGTCGATGTCGATCTTCTCCGCCTCGGCAACGAGTTTCTCCTTGGCCTCACCGTTGGCCTGGAACTCGGCGTCGCGTTCGGCGCTGACTGCATTGCGCGCCGCGAAGAAGGTGTCCTGAGCCGTCTTGAACCGGTGCCACAGCGCATCGTCGAGGTCTTTGGAGGCCCGGCCTGCCGTCTTCCATTCGTTGAGCAGGTCGCGGAACTTCGTCGCGGTGGGGGCCCAGTCGGTGGAACCGGACAGTTCCTCGGCCCGCTCGCACAGCCGTTCCTTGGCCTCTTTGACGCCGACGCGTTCGCGATCCAATTCGGCGAAGTGCGCGCCGCGACGGCGGTTGAAGGCGTCCCGGGCCGCCGAATACCGCTTCCACAGTGCGTCATCGGTCTTCCGGTCCAGACCGGTGATCGCGCGCCACTCCTCGACGATGATGCGCATCCGGTCGCCGGCGATCTTCCACTGCGTCGAGTTGGCCGCGATCTCCTCGGCCTCGACGGCCAGAGCCTCCTTGCGCGCGGTCTGCTCGGCGCGCTGTTCGTCGCGGCGGGCGCGCTCGGCCTGGGCCGTCTCTGCGGCCTGGTCGGCGATCGCTGTGAGTCGTGCAGCCAACGCATCTATGTCACCCAAAACGTTTGCGGTGGAGAGTGTTTCGGCCAACGAAGCGGCTGCCGCCTTGATCTTGCGAGCATCACCTGTGCCTGCGCCCAGCCGGGTCTCCATCAGCGTGATCTCAGTAGCCAGATCGTCGAAGCGCCGCCCGAAATGGGCGAACGCGGCGTCGGGTTCACCGGCCTGCCAGGAGCCGACGACCCGTTCACCCGAGGCGGTGATCAGATAAACCGTTCCGTCGTCGGCCACCCTGCCGAACTTCCGGGGGTCGCTGACCGTCGGTGCCGGCAGTGGCTTCGTCGGCGCCCCTGCGCGGGCCACCGGCCGCGGCGGTCCCGGCCGCGGTGCAGGCCTGGGCGCCGGACTGCCGGTGGCTTCGGACGTGGACTCGGACGTGGACTCGGGGGTGGACTCGGGGGTGGACTCAGCGGATCCGCCGGCCTGGGTGTCCTCGATCGTCATGACTGCGACTCACCTAACCCTCCGCGCGAGACACCCGCGCACCTGCCGCGCGAAGCGGCGCCGATAGTGCCCTGAGATCGACCATCTGAAGTCGGCCTCGTGGGTATTGAACCAGTTCCGGTGCGTATTCGGGCGCAGGTTCGGGGTTCGTTCTTCGCATACGGGGCGTGCCGGACCAACCTCGTAGCCCGCTGGCCCGCACGTTGCGGGTAGCGGAGGCTAGCGTTGGTGCCGTGTTGGCAGCCATCGCACTGACTCCCTCGGCACCGGTCCTGGTGCCCGAACTCGCCGGTGCGGCCGCCGAGGAGGTCGCCGATTTCCATGATGCCGTGATCGCCGCGGCTGCCACGCTGCCGGATCGCTGGATCGTCATCGGCGTCGGCCAGACGGATCGGCTCATCGAACCCACCACCCGCGGCACCTTCGCCGGGTACGGCATCGATGTTCCCGTGTTGCTCGCTCCGGACGCGCCGGACGCGGTCACCGACTTGCCACTGTGTGCGCTGATTGCCGGTTGGCTTCGCGGGCAGGCGAATCCGGCCGCCCGGGTAGAGGTGCGGGTCTACTCCGCCGATCATGATGTCGACGCCGCGCTTGCCCGCGGCCGCGAGCTGCGTGCGGCTATCAATGAAGCAGCCGACGCTATCGGAGTCCTGGTGGTGGCAGACGGTGCCAATACCCTGACCCAGAGTGCACCCGGCGGTTATGACCCCGATTCCGAGCCGGTGCAGGCTGCCCTCGACGACGCCCTCGCCACCGGGAACGCCGTTGCGCTGACCCGACTGCCGAACGGCGTCATCGGGCGGGTCGCCTACCAGGTACTCGCGGGGCTCTGCGAACCGAAACCGCGTGCGGCCAAGGAGTTCATACGCGGTGCGCCCTACGGTGTCGGATATTTCGTCGGCACGTGGACTCCGGGGGATTAATTGTCGCGGCCCATTGCCGTCATCGGGCCCACCGGAACGGGTAAGTCCCAACTCGCACTCGCATTGGCCGAACATCTCGGTGGCGAGATCGTCAACGCCGACGCCATGCAGCAGTACCGCGGCATGGACATCGGTACGGCGAAGGTCGGTATCGCCGACCGTCGGGGCATTCCGCATCACCAACTCGATGTGCTCGACGTCGCCGAGACCGCAACCGTCGCGCGCTATCAGCAGGCGGCCGTCGCCGATGTGGAGTCCATCGCCACCCGCGGCGCCGTACCGATTATCGTCGGCGGGTCGATGCTCTACATCCAGTCGCTGCTCGATGAGTGGGAGTTTCCGGCCACTGACGCAGCAGTGCGCGCCCGATGGGAAGCGCGCCTCGATGACATCGGATCGGCCGCCCTGCACGTCGAACTCGCCGGCCGGGATCCCGCCGCCGCCGCGGCGATCCTGACCACCGACGGTCGCCGGATCGTGCGCGCCCTGGAGGTGATCGAACTCACCGGCCGCCCCTTCGCTGCCTCGGCGCCCCGCATCGGTGAGCCACGCTGGGACACCGTGATCTTCGGATTAGACTGGGACACAGCGACTCTCGACGTCAGGCTCCGGGAGCGCACCGATGCGATGTTCACGGCCGGCCTGGTCGGGGAAGTGCGCACACTGCTGGATCGCGGCCTGCGCGACGGCGTGACCGCCGCTCGCGCACTGGGCTACGCGCAGGTGATCGAGGCCCTCGACGGGGGTGCGGCCGCAGCCGACGTTGACCGTGCTCGCGAGTCGACCTTCACCGGGACCCGGCGCTACGTGCGCCGCCAACGATCATGGTTTCGACGCGATACCCGCATCCGCTGGCTGGATGGATCCACGACCGGTCTGCTCGACGCCGCGGTCGCGCAGTGGCGTCACGTATCCTGAGCAGGTGATTCGAACCGATGACGAGCACGCATGCTGTGCCTGCGTTGAGAAGCGGTTCAGATGATTTTCGCCAAGGGGCATGGCACCGAGAACGACTTCGTGGTGCTGCCCGATCTGGCGGCGCGGTTGACGTTGGCGCCCGCGGCGGTTTCCGCGCTGTGCGACCGCCGGCGCGGACTGGGGGCGGACGGCGTGCTGCGGGTCACCACCGCGGGTGCGGCGATCGCCGCCGGCGTGATTGAGCGACTCCCCGACGGCGTTGCAGCGGGGGACTGGTTCATGGACTACCGCAACGCCGACGGCTCGACCGCGCAGATGTGCGGTAACGGCGCGCGGGTGTTCGCCCACTACCTACGGGTCAGCGGACTGGAGGATCGCGACGAGTTCGTGGTCGGCTCGCTGGCTGGGCCGCGACCGGTCGTCGTGCACCGCGCCGACGACGTCACCGCCGACGTCACCGTCGACATGGGTAGGGCCAATCGGCTCGGCGCCGGTACCGCAACTGTCGGCGGACGACGGCTGACCGGCATGGCTGTCGACGTCGGCAACCCGCATCTGGCCTGTCTGGTTCCGGACCTGACTGCCTACGGGCTGAGCGCGCTCGACGTCGCCGGCCCGGTCGAGTTCGACCACGCCCAGTTCCCCGACGGGGTCAACATCGAAGTGTTGACCGCACCGGTGAATGGGGTGGTGTCCATGCGGGTTCACGAGCGTGGCGTGGGTGAGACACGGTCCTGCGGCACCGGAACGGTGGCCGCCGCCCTAGCCGCACTGGACCACGACGGCGCACAGATCGGCGCTGTGCGGGTCCGGGTTCCCGGCGGTGAGGTCAACGTCGAGGTCAGCGACACCACGAGTTACCTGCGCGGACCGTCGGTTCTGCTGGCACGCGGAGAACTCGCCGACGCCTGGTGGCACGCTCAACGATGAATCGCAACGTAATTCGGATGCGAGAGTTTGTCGGTGCGTGACACCATCGGATGCGTATGACTGACTTTGACGTGACCGCATCCCACGCCGACCCTAGCCTCGGCGAACTCGCCCTCGAGGACCGCGTCGCGCTGCGCCGCGTGGCCGGGCTGTCCACCGAACTCGCTGACGTCTCCGAAGTCGAGTACCGGCAACTGCGGCTGGAACGCGTGGTTCTGGTCGGGGTGTGGATGGACGGCAGCGCCGCGGACGCCGACGCCAGCCTTGCTGAACTCGCCGCGCTGGCCGAGACCGCCGGCTCGGAGGTCTTGGAGGGCATCATCCAGCGTCGCGACAAACCCGACCCGGCGACCTATATCGGTTCCGGCAAGGCTCAGGAGTTGCGCGAGATCGTCACCGCGACCGGAGCCGACACCGTGATCTGCGACGGCGAATTGAGTCCGGCCCAACTCAACGCGCTGGAGAAGGTGGTCAAGGTCAAGGTCGTCGACCGCACGGCGCTGATCCTGGACATCTTCGCCCAGCACGCCACCAGTCGGGAGGGCAAGGCGCAGGTCGAGTTGGCCCAGATGCAGTACATGCTGCCGAGGTTGCGCGGCTGGGGCGAGTCGATGTCGCGACAGGGCGGTGGCGCCGGTGGCAGCGGCGGCGGCGTGGGCACCCGTGGGCCCGGCGAGACCAAGATCGAGACCGACCGTCGCCGGATCCGCGAGCGGATGTCGAAGCTGCGCCGCGAGATCAAGGACATGAAACAGGTCCGCGACACCCAGCGCAGCCGTCGTCTGCACAGCGATGTGCCCTCGATCGCGATCGTCGGCTACACCAACGCCGGCAAGTCCAGCCTGCTCAACGCCCTCACCGGCGCCGGGGTCCTGGTGGAAAACGCGCTGTTCGCCACATTGGAACCCACCACGCGGCGCGGACAGTTCGACGACGGCCGGCCGGTGGTTCTGACCGACACCGTGGGGTTCGTCCGACACCTTCCGACCCAACTGATCGAGGCGTTCCGATCCACCCTGGAGGAGGTCGTCGACGCCGATCTGCTGGTGCATGTAGTCGACGGCTCCGATGTGAACCCGATGGCTCAGATCGAGGCGGTGCACAAGGTCATCCGCGAGGTGCAGAATGATCACCACGCCGCGCCTGCGCCAGAATTGCTGGTGGTCAACAAGATTGACGTCGCGGACGACCTGACGCTGACGCAGTTGCGAAGGGTGCTGCCCGGCGCGGTGTTCGTCTCGGCCCACACCGGCGAAGGTCTCGACCGGCTGCGCACCCGGCTTTCAGAGTTGGTCGAGCCCCGCGAGGTGGCCGTCGACGTGACGATCCCCTACGACCGCGGCGATCTGGTCGCCCGGTTGCACAGCGACGGTCGGGTCGATGCCACCGAGCACACCGAGCAGGGCACGCGGGTGAAGGCCCGGGTGCCGGCCGCGCTCGCCGCCGGCCTCGAGGCCTACAGCACCTCGTAGAAGCGCGGGAGCCGGATTTGGCGCCCAACCATCCGGTTGGTCTATTCTCAGGGCAGTCGCAAAATCCCTACCCGGAGGTCATCGTGGCCAAGGCCGTCAACTATTCCCGCACCCTGTTCGAACCTGAGCACGAGTTGTTCCGGGAGTCCTACCGGGCGTTCCTGGACAAGCACGTCGCGCCGCACCACGCTCAGTGGGAGAAAGACAAGATCGTCGACCGCGGGGTGTGGCTGGAGGCCGGCAAGCAGGGTTACCTGAGCATGGCGGTGCCGGAGGAGTACGGCGGCGGCGGCAACCCGGACTTTCGCTACAACACCATCGTCGCCGAAGAGACCGTGGCCGGCGGGTACAGCGGTCTCGGTTTCGCCCTGCATAACGACGTCATCGCGCCCTATCTGCTCAATCTGACCACCCGGGAGCAGAAGGAGCGCTGGTTGCCCCAGTTCGCCACCGGCGAGATGATCACCGCGATCGCCATGACCGAACCCGGCACCGGCAGCGACCTTCAAGGCATCAAGACGCGCGCGGTCAAAGAGGGTGACCACTACATCCTCAATGGGTCCAAGACATTCATCACCAACGGCATCAACGCCGACCTGGTCATCGTGGTGGCCCAAACCAACCCGGACAAGGGCGCGCAAGGGTTTTCCCTGCTGGCCGTGGAGCGCGGGATGGCGGGCTTCGAACGCGGACGTCACCTCGACAAGGTCGGCCTGGACGCCCAGGACACCGCTGAGTTGTCGTTCACCGATGTCAAAGTGCCCGTCGAGAACCTGATCGGCGAGGAGGGCATGGGCTTCATCTATCTCATGCAGAACTTGCCGCAGGAACGAATTTCGCTGGCGGTCATGGCTGCGGCCGCAATGGAGTCGGTACTTGAGGACACCATTTCCTACGTCAAGGAACGCAAGGCGTTCGGAAAGTCGATCGGTTCCTTCCAACACAGCCGATTCCTGCTTGCCGAATTGTCGACCGAAGCCACCGCGGTGCGAATCATGGTGGACGAATTCATCAAACTTCACCTCGAGGACAAACTGACCGCCGAACAGGCCGCGATGGCCAAATGGTGGACCACCGAGGCCCAGGTGCGTCTGGTCGACCGTTGCGTGCAACTGCACGGAGGCTACGGATACATGCGCGAATACAAGGTCGCGAAGGCGTTCCTCGATGCCCGTGTGCAGACCATTTACGGCGGCACTACCGAAATCATGAAGGAAATCGTCGGGCGCAGCCTCGGGCTTTAGCACCGAGGCCGTCGGCCTCGTCCGGGGGCTTTAAACACCCTTAGCGGGCATTTCGACTTGGCTCCGCCTTTGTTTCGGATCAATTCGGGTTTTATCTCGGTTTGGGTTCCGTGGGCAAAACGCACCGCGTGTCGTGGTTAGCTGGCGCGGATATATGGGACCGTTAGGCCATTGTTGATCTGATTGATACATCTCTAACCGAACGCGGGAGACTGTGCATGACGCGGCTAGGAAATGGGCTGACTCGGACGGCCCGACGCTTGGCACTGGGGGTGGCCGCAACTGCGGCGGCGGCAGTTTTGGTGGCGCCATTGGCATTGGCGACGCCGGAGAGCGACGCCGCCGACGCGATCAGCGCGGCCTGGGGCGCGGCCGGCGGTGCTGATTCAGCTGTGGGCAGCCGTGACGGCGATGTCTACGAGGTGGGCGACGGCTACGGCCAGAAGTTCACCGACGGAAAGATCTTCTTCACCCCGGATTCCGGTGCGCACCTGATCTTCGGGGCGATTCTGGACAAGTACGAGTCGCTGGGCGGTCCGGGCGATAGTGATCTTGGCTTCCCCACCATCGACGAAGTCGAAGGCCTGGCGGGCCCTGACACCCGGGTGAGCACCTTCAGTGCCAGCGACAAACCCGCAATCTTCTGGACACCCGATACCGGGGCGTTCGCCGTCCGCGGTGCCATCAACGCCGCCTGGGACACATTGGGCGGGTCGGCCGGCGCTCTGGGCGTTCCCATCGAAGATGAGCGCTACGACGGTGACAACGTGAGCCAGAAATTCACCGGCGGTGAGCTCATATGGAACCTCGGCACCAAGACCTTTACGTCCACACCGCCCGAATTCGCCGACAACCTCGCCGGTCTGGAGGTTCCCTCCGACGCCGCCACGCTGATCAACCTGGCCTGGCGGGCCAGCGGAGGCCTCGGCGGACCACTGGGTGCGCGGCAGGGGCAGCAGTCGCCGATCGGCGATAACGGCGCAGCCCAGGGGTATGCCGGCGGCAAGATCTTCTACTCCCCGGACACCGGCGCCCACGCGGTGACCGGCGCGATCCTCTCAAAATACGAGTCCGTGGGCGGAGCCGCTGGCGACCTCGGCTTCCCGGTCGGCACCGAGTCCGACGGCGGTGTGCCCAACAGCCGCATCAGCTCGTTCAGCGCGGCCGACAAGCCGGTGATCTTCTGGACTCCGGACACCGGCGCCATCGTCGTTCGCGGCGCGATCAACGCTGCCTGGGCCCAACTCGGTGGGGCTACCGGGACCCTGGGCACCCCGACCGGCGAGCAGACCGTTTCCGGTGACACCGTCAGCCAGACGTTCAGCGGCGGAGAGATCTCCTGGAACCAGGCCACCAAGGAATTCAGTACTCAACCCGCGGACCTGGCCTCGTCGTTATCGGGCCTGGAACTGCCGAACGCCATGACCCCGACCCCGGCGGCGCCCGCGGCCGGCGAGACGTCCGGCACAAGCGGATTCCGGGCGTGGTGGTTGCTGCTGATTCCGCTGGTTCTGCTCGGCGCACTGGCGGCATGGGCGCTGAGTAAGTCGGGTTCGATCGCAGCGGATCCCACCGACGGCGACCACTTCGGCGACGATCCCTGGCCGGGTAGTCGGCCGGACTCCGGACGCGATTCCGGATTCAATTGGTCGGCATCGGCCATCGACGAAGACGCCACGTTCGACAGCGACGAGGATGCCATCGATACTGCTCCGACCCGCATTCCGACTGAGGCTGAGCTTGCCGAATTCGACCGTGTCGATAGCTTCGAGCAGGTTGAGGCGGGCGACGTCGGGGAGATCGAGGCCTGGGAAGACGAAGTGCCCGCTGATGCCGGGCGACACTCAGCCTTCAGCGCTGAGGCGGAATCCATGTGGCGGCTTGATCTGGACGAGGTCGGATGGCCCAGGCACCGGCGTGCCGCACCCGAGGCTCCGGACTGGACCGCTGACGTCGAGGCGGACGTGCTGCCGTTCGAACCCGCGACGGAGCGTCCGGTGCAGGAGCCGTGGCGGCCAGCGATTCATCTGCCACTGGCTGATCCCTATCAGGCCCCCGAGGGGTACTGGATCAAGGGCAATACTCACTCGGGTCTCTACTACACCCCGGATTCGGAACTGTATGAGAACACGCTGCCCGAGGTGTGGTTCGCCAGCGAGGACCTCGCGCAGGCCAACGGCTTCGTCAGGGCTCCGGAGTAGGCCAGTCCGCCGCGCGATCCGCTAGATCTTGCGGATGACGGTGACGACCTTGCCGAGGATCGCGGCTTCATTGCCCGGGATCGGGTCGAAGGCCGGATTGTGTGGCATCAGCCACACCTGGCCGGCGGTCCGCTTAAACGTCTTCACCGTGGCCTCACCGTCGATCATCGCCGCGACGATATCGCCGTTGTCCGCGACATTCTGCTGACGGATCACGACCCAGTCGCCATCGCAGATCGCGGCGTCGATCATTGATTCGCCGACGACCTTGAGCAGGAACAGCGAGCCTTCTCCGACGAGTTCGCGTGGCAACGGGAAAACGTCCTCCACTGCCTCCTCAGCCAGGATCGGCCCGCCTGCAGCGATCCGCCCGAGCACCGGAACGTAGGTGGGTTCGGGTAGCACGTCGGAACCGGCCATATCGGTGGTCACCTGGGGAGCGGAGTCCTCGCCGCCCCGCACATCGACGGCGCGCGGACGGTTGGGATCGCGCCGCAGGTAACCCTTGCGCTCCAGTGTTCGAAGTTGGTGGGCAACCGATGAGGTGGACGTGAGCCCGACGGCGTCGCCGATCTCGCGGATACTGGGCGGGTAGCCCCGGCCGGTGACCGACGCCCGGATGACGTCGAGAATCGTCCGCTGTCGTTCGGTCAGACCTGTCGCGGCGCGTCGCACGGGGGCGGCGCCCGATGTCTCAGTGCTGTCTTTCATGGCCGTGAATCTAATCGGCCGCACCGACATTATCAAACATGTGTTCGACGACGGCGTGTCGCGCCGGGCCGTGGGCGCGACGCCAGATCTTGTCGGTGGCTTGATTTATCGTGAGACACGCTCGCTCAAATGTTCGGAAATCGAACATCTGATCGAGTACAGTTCGAACATCAGAGCGAATAAATGGAGAAAGGGGTCGACATGACAGTCCTCGATGAACGGCAGTTGGTGGAGTGGTTCGCGGAGTGTCCCCGTCCCACCCGAACTGCAGGTCCCACCCGAACTGCAGGTCCCACCCGAACTGCAGGCGGCGCGCCGGTGCGTACCCGAAGCCACCGGCCCGCACCGGCGCGGCCTCCGGTGGCACCCCTGCATTACCGGGGCACCGGTATTGCGATGTCGCATGCCCCGCACACCCGCCGGCCGGTGAGCACCGCCGTCACCGTCTCGCTGGCGGGCCTGGCCGCGCTGGCCACCCTGTGGCTGGGCTCGTTGGCCAACCTCAGCGCGGGCTCGTCAGCAGCGCCGGTATCGGCCCCCGACCAGTTGGCGGTGGTTCAGGTTCAGGCCGGCGAGACCCTGCAGCAGTTGGCGCAGCGAGTGGCGCCGGGAACGTCGGCCGCGCAGACCGTCGACCGGATCCGGGATCTCAACAAGCTTGATTCGGCTGCGATCGATGCCGGTCAGACGCTCATCGCCCCCCTCGGGTGAGGGGCATCGGGGTACGCTCGTGCTCGACCCGAGTGTCGGTGTTCGACGGGAAGAGGGGTGCGGTCATGCACTGTCCGTTCTGCCGCCATCCCGACTCCCGGGTGGTCGACTCCCGCGAGGCCGATGAGGGGCAGGCGATCCGGCGCCGACGATCGTGTCCGGAATGCGGACGCCGATTCACCACCGTCGAGACCGCTGTGCTGGCGGTGGTGAAGCGCAGTGGGGTGACGGAACCGTTCAGCCGCGAGAAGGTGATCAGCGGGGTCCGGCGCGCGTGCCAGGGCCGGGATGTCGATGACGATGCACTGAACCTGCTCGCCCAGCAGGTCGAGGACTCCGTCCGGGCCGGCGGATCGCCCGAGATTCCCAGCAACGAGGTTGGCTTGGCGATCCTCGGTCCATTGCGCGAACTCGACGAGGTTGCCTACCTGAGGTTCGCCTCGGTATACCGATCGTTTACCTCGGCTGATGACTTTGAACGGGAAATTGAGGCACTCCGCGCCCACCGCCAGGTCGGAACGACGCACTAGCGGTGCGGCAGTCGTGCCGCAGATTCCGGCCTAACTGTCTTCGGAGTCTGCCGACCCGTCCCTGAGGTCCTCATCGCGCTGAGCCAGGAACCGCTCGAATTCGGCGCCAAGTTCGTCCCCGCTCGGCAGATCCTCGTCGCGAGCCAGCAGCGACCGATTCTCCTGTGCCGCAACAAATGCGTCGTACTGATGCTCGAGAGCATCGACCACCTGGGCGACCTCGGGGGAGGCGGCGACCTGTTCGTCGATCTTGCTTCGAACGGCATTCGCAGCCTCACCGAGAGCCTCAAGGGGAATCTCAAGCGCTGCCGACTTGGCGGCCTGGCCGAGCAGCGCCTCGGCACCGGCCGGATAGTCCGTCTGAGCCAGATAGTGCGGCACGTGCACGGTGAAACCCACCGCGTCGTGCCCGTGCTGGGCCATCCGGTACTCGAGCAGGTTGGACACACTGCTGGGCACCTGCACCTCACCGACCCACGGCTGGTGATCGGCGATCAGGTCACGGTTGTTGGAGTGCGCGGTCATCGTCACCGGCCTGGTGTGCGGGACGGCCATCGGGATTGCACCCAGGCCGATCGTCTGGCGTACGCCAAGCCGTTCGGCAAGTAGTCGCACAGCGGTGACGAACCGCTCCCACTGCAGGTCCGGTTCGAGGCCCGCCAGCAGCAGGAATGGGGTGCCCACGCTGTCGCGCAGGGCGTAGAGGTTGAGGTGCGGATCCTCGTAGCTGGTGAAGTGGTCGGTCTTGAAGGTCATCAGCGGCCGGCGGGACCGGTAATCCAGTAGATCGTCGATGGCGAACGAGGCGACGAGTTCGGAGTCCAGTGCGCTCTGCAGATGCGCGGCCGCCAGTCGGATGGCGTGGCCGGCGTCGGAAAACCCCTCCAGGGCATGAATGAGCACCGGTCCGCGGCCGTCGCCCGAAGAGAGTTGCGGGGACGGGACCTCGAGTTCGTAGATCCGCTCGGGACGATTGTCGTGGCTCTGCTGGTTGTCGTGGCTCTGCTGGTTGTCGCGGCCATGCTCATCAGCCATGGGTGGTGCCTCCTCGCTTTGTCCACCTGACGGCTGTGCCGTCGGATAAACCTATGCTGCACAACGCGTCGGGGGCGGTGCTCGTTCCCCGGGTCAGGTGGTGAATGTCGGGCTAGTCCCGGAACTGCGCCAGCGCCCGCATCTTGTTCATCACGTCCAGTGCCGCCACCTTGTAGGCCTCGGAGAACGTGGGGTAGTTGAACACCGCGTCGACCAGATATTCCACCGTACCCCCGCAGCCCATCACGGCCTGTCCGATGTGCACCAGTTCAGTGGCGCTGGTACCGAAGATATGGACCCCGAGCAGCGTGAGGTCCTCGGTGGACACCAGCAGCTTGAGCATGCCGTAGGAGTCACCGACAATCTGACCCCGCGCCAGTTCGCGATACCGCGAGACACCCACCTCGTAGGGGATGGAGTTCTTGGTGAGTTCGACCTCGGTGGCACCGACGAAGGAGATCTCCGGAATGGCGTAGATCCCGAACGGCTGCAATGCCCGAGTTCCCGAGCAGGGCTCATCGAATGCGTGGTAAGCGGCCAATCGGCCCTGTTCCATCGAGGTGGCGGCCAAGGCAGGGAAGCCGATGACGTCGCCCACGGCATAGATGTGCTCGACTTTGGTCTGGTAGGTCTTGTCGTCGACGAAGATCCGGCCCCTGTCGTCGGCTTCCAATCCGGCGTTAGCCAATTCGAGGCCCTCGGTCTGCCCCTGCCGGCCGGCGGAGTACATCACCGTCTCGGCCGGAATCTGCTTGCCGCTGGCCAGGGTGGTCACCGTTCCGGTGCCGCCGACGTCGACAGCAGTCACCTCTTCGCCGAACCGGAACGTGACGGCCAGGTCGCGCAGGTGGAATTGCAGCGAATCGACGATCTCGGAATCGCAGAATTCCAACATCGAATCGCGTCGCTCGACGACGGTGACCTTGGTGCCGAGCGCGGCGAACATCGAGGCGTACTCGATCCCGATCACACCGGCCCCCACGACGACCATCGATGACGGCAGGGATTTGAGTTCGAGAATCTGATCGGAATCCAGTACCCGGTCATTGTCGAAGTCAACCCCCCCGGGACGCGCCGGAGTGGTTCCGGTGGCGATGACGACGTAGCGGCCGCTGACGGTGATGCGCTCGGCGCGGGTGGGATCCTCCACGCGGATGGTGTGCTCATCGACGAAGCTGGCGTGACCGGTGTAGAGCTCGACCCCGTTGCGCATCAATTGACTGCGCACCACCTCGACCTCCCTGCCGATCACATGTTCAGTCCGGGCCAGCAGGTCGGCGGGCGTGATCCGCTCCTTGACCCGGTAGCTCGCGCCGTACAGCTCACGCTGGTTCATGCCGGTCAGGTAGAGCACGGCCTCGCGCAGCGTCTTGGACGGGATGGTGCCGGTGTTGACGCACACTCCGCCGAGCATGCGGACCCGTTCGATCACGGCAACCGTCTTGCCCAGCTTCGCGGCGGCGATTGCGGCCTTCTGCCCGCCCGGACCCGAACCGATGACGACGAGGTCGTATTCCAATCCCATGAGGAAAAGACATACGCCGCTTTGGGCGATCTCGCACGCTGACGGCGCACAAAACCGGGTGAACATTTGATCCACAGTGACGTTTCCATCCACAGCGGACCGCCGACCGGGCCTCCGGTGTGGCCGTTCTGACGGTGATCCTTGACAGCGTCGGCCCATGACCTTCCAGCATCCGGAGTTCCGCTTCGACCGCCCCGGCGCCCTGATCGCCGCCCTGCCCGCCGTCCTCGGCTTCGTGCCGGAGAAGTCCCTGGTTCTGGTTTCCCTCGAGGACGGCCGGATGGGTGCGGTGATGCGTGCCGACCTGGCCGCCGACCTCACCGACAACATCGACCGCCTCGCCGAGATCGCTGCGACCTCCGGTGCCGACACCGTGGTCGCGGTGATCGTGGATGCCGACGGCGCATTGTGTCCGATGTGCAACGCCGATCACCGGCACCTGTGCGATGTGCTGACCGAGGCACTGGCTGGGCATGCGGTCGGGCTGTACGCCGCCCACGTCGTCGACCGAGTAGAAAACGGCGGCAGGTGGCGCTGCGTCGATGATTGCGGCGCGCAGGGGACTGTCGATGACCCCAGCGCCTCACCGTTGGCGGCGGCGGCGGTCCTCGACGGCCGGCGGCTCTACCGGCACCGGGCCGACCTGCAGGCCGTCATCGTCGGCACCGACCCGGATCGCGCCGCCGCTCTGGTAGAGCCCATCCGCGCCCGGGCCGTCGCGCGGCAGGCCGCGTGGGAGGCCGATCCCGACGGATGTGGCCGCCGTGATGTCGAAGCCGTGATGGCGGTTGCCGCCCGGCTGGGCGAGGGCATCGAACCTGCTGCCGATGAACTCGCCGGCCTGGCGTGCGGGATCACCGACGTCGCGGTGCGCGACACGCTGTATGCCTTGGCCGTCGGCGCCAATGCCGGGGCCGCCGAGGCGCTGTGGGCAGCGCTGGCGCGCACCCTTCCTGATCCGTGGCGGGTGGAAACCCTTGTCCTACTTGCATTTTCGGCTTACGCCCGTGGTGACGGGCCGTTGGCCGGGTTGTCGCTGGAGGCGGCGCTGCGCAGCGATCCCGACCATCGGATGGCCGGGATGCTCGACACCGCATTGCAGTCGGGCATGCGGCCGGAGCAGATTCGCGAATTGGCCCGCACCGGGTATCGCCTCGCCAAACGACTGGGGGTCCGGTTACCTCCGCGACGTGACTTCGGCCGTCGCGCGGTCTAGCGCCCGCGGTGGCCGTCGCGCGGTCTAGCGCCCGCGGTGGCCGTCGCGCGGTCTAGCGCCCGCGGTGGCCGTCGCGCGGTCTAGCTAGACCTTCTCGACCTTGACCGCATGGGCCATCTCATGGGGGAGCTCGACGTTCTCATGCCCGCTCACGATGATCGTGACGTCGCCGTCGGGTCCGGACTCCACCAGCACCCGGGCGTTGGGAACCACGCCGGCCTCCTTGAGCCGGCCGATCAGGGCGACGTCACCCTGCACATGCTCGGTCAACTGGCGCACCACCACCGCCACGGAGTCCCCGACCGGAAGTTCGGTCAGTCGCACCAGGTTGACCGTGTCGTGGTGGGCAGCCGAGTGCTCCATGCCGAGCGCAGCCAGGCCGGGGATCGGGTTGCCGAACGGTGAGACCGTCGGGTTGTCGAGCACCGTGACCAGACGCCGCTCGACGTCCTCACTCATTACGTGCTCCCACCGGCACGCTTCAGCGTGCACCTCCTCCCATGGCAGTCCGATGATGTCCACCAGGAGACGCTCTGCCAGTCGGTGCTTGCGCATCACTGAGGTCGCGAGTTCTCGGCCCCTGTCGGTGAGTTCGAGGTGCCGGTCGCCGGCCACCCGAAGCAGGCCGTCGCGTTCCATCCGTGCGACGGTCTGGCTTACCGTCGGCCCGCTCTGCTCGAGACGTTCGGCAATGCGCGCGCGCAACGGCACCACGCCCTCCTCCTCAAGGTCGTAGATGGTGCGCAGGTACATCTCGGTGGTGTCGACCAGATCGTTCATTAGGTCACCCTTCGTTGCACGCCGAGTCTAACTGCCTGGCTGCGGCAACGGTTCGCCATCGTCGGTAGCCCTAGGTCGGTAACCCGGGGCCCAACGCAGTGTGCCCGCCGGGGTTAGCCGGCGGGCACACCAGGAGGGGTTGACTAGCTGGCGTAGGACCGAAGCCGTTCGGCTCCGCCGCTACGCAGTTTGATCATGACCTCGCGCTCGATCTGGCGCACCCGCTCCCGGGACAGACCGAACTGCTTGCCGATCTGATCGAGGGTGCGCGGCTGGCCGTCGTCGAGGCCGAAGCGCAACTGGATCACCCGCTGTTCGCGTTCGTCGAGCGTGGCGAGCACATGGCGAATATCGGTGTGCATCAGTTCGGCGATCACGGTGTTCTCCGCCGACATCGCCTCGGAGTCCTCGATGAAGTCACCCAGGGGCGCCTCCTCGTCAGCTCCGACGGGCATGTCCAGGCTGACCGGATCGCGGCTGTGCTCCAGCAGGTCGGCGATCTTCTCGGCGGGGATGCCCGACTCCTCGGCAAGTTCCTCGTCGGTGGCCTCTCGGCCCAGTATCTGGTGCATCTCCCGCTTGATCCGGGCGAGCTTGTTGACCTGCTCGACGAGGTGCACGGGCAGTCGGATGGTTCGGCTCTGATCGGCCATACCGCGGGTGATGGCCTGGCGGATCCACCACGTCGCATACGTCGAGAACTTGAAACCCTTGGCGTAGTCGAATTTCTCCATCGCCCGGATCAGACCCAGATTGCCCTCCTGGATCAGGTCGAGCAGTGGCATCCCGCGGCCGGTGTAGCGCTTGGCCAGCGACACCACCAGACGCAGGTTCGCCTCGAGCAGGTGCTGGCGGGCCGCATGGCCATCACGCGCGACACTCATCAGATCGCGTTTGCGGGCTTCCCCCAGGCGTTTCCGCGTGTCGAGCAGGTGCTGTGCGTACAGGCCGGCTTCGATGCGCTTGGCGAGTTCAACTTCGTCCTCCGCGCTGAGCAGGGCCGTCTTGCCGATGCCATTGAGATATACCCGCACAAGATCGGCGGCCGGACTCTGGGTGTCCAAGTCGCTGTTGAACCGGGTGATGGTGGCGTTTGCCATGGTGGCCTCCTGGTCGGATCCGACTGTCAGGGTGTACAACGCCTGACCCGAACGCAGAGTTCCCGGGTTCCGCTACCACGCAATGCCCTGACGTCGGCAGATACGAGGAGGTTCTGAGAATGTGTTAAGAGTCGGCACCCTGCCGGCCTACCGGGGGAAGTCCTCGTGCAGGTGTTCGGCGCGAGGTTGCGAGGAGGGGATGAATCCGGCCTCCAGCGCCGGCTGCTCGGCGCGGGGGAACAGCGCGGTTCGCTGGGGCGCGTCGGGGAAGCGACGCGGTTCCTCGGCTCGTCGGGGGGGCCGGTCGTTGGCGACCAGCACCGCGATCCACGGCAGGGGGATCGACAGGGCCAGGATTGCCAGGGACAGCACACCGTTGTGCCACATGCCGTACGCGGCCGCGGCTGCCAGGAATGCGGGGATGCGCCAGGCCATCAGCTTCAGGTACTTGCGAACCCGTTGGCGGTGCTGCTCCTCGTAGGACAGAGCCGCCCTGGTGATGAGTACGGGTTGGCCATCGTCGTCGAAACCCAACTCGCGCTCCATGCCACTCACTGTTTCACATCATCGCTGTCACTACCGAGGAACTTTTTCTTACGTCTGTCTGACTGCAATCCGGCCGAGGGGGCACAATGTCAGGTATGCGGACCGACACCATCGAGCGCACCGACAGCGAAGAACGCGTCGACGACGGTACAGACAGCGACACTCCCAAGGTCTTTCACTACGTCAAGAAGGACAAGATCGTCGAGAGTGCGGTGATGGGATCCCATGTCGTCGCTCTGTGCGGCGAAGTGTTCCCGGTCACCAAGTCGGCCAAGCCGGGTTCCCCGGTGTGCGCGGACTGCAAGCGGATCTACGAGACCCTCAAGAGGGGCTGACCGCGGCTTCTGGTGTTTCAGCAGGCGCGACAGGGGTGATCATGCTGTCACCTGAGGTGTGATTCCTGCGCCGTATCCAGGTTCGAAACTGGTGCCAGTGCGGCACGGGTGCGGGCCATTCGTCTTCGATGGCGGCGTTGAGTTCAGCCCCCATCATGATCGCGAAACCAAGGAAGAACGCGAACAGCAGGAAAGCGATCGGGGTGGCCAACGCTCCGTAGGTGTAGCCGGTGCGGGTGATGTATTCCAGGTAGATCCGCAGGCCCGCCGTCGCGACGACGAATACCGCTGTGGCCAGGACCGCACCTCCTACCAGTCGATGCGTCGGCAGCGGCTTCGGCAGCGAAACGCGGTAGAGGATCGTGACGGCCACCACCAACGCCAGGGCCAGCATGGGGTAATACCCGAACTGCAGGACGTTCTGCCAGCTATCCGGTACGTATTCGCCGATCTTGCGCGGACCCAGCGCGAGCAGGGGCGCGGCCACGGTCACGAACACAAGCATCACCATGTAGAGACCGAGGGCGAAGAACCGCTGGCGGACCGGGTGGCGCAGGGTGGTCTGATCGTGGGCCTCGACCACCGAGTCCACCAGAGCTGAGATCGCCGAGGATCCGGCCCACAGGCTGATCACGAAACCCAACGACACCACTTCGCCGCGGGCGCCCTGCACGATGTCGCGGACAGTCGGCTCGATCAGTTCGGCGACGATGCTCTTGGAGAAGAACGTGTTCGACGTACTGATCAGCTGGCGCTGGATTGTGGGCAGGACGTCCGCGCCGAACAGCGGTGCCACGTAGGCCAGGCTGCCGAGCATCCCGAGCAGCAGGGGTGGTAGCGACAGCGCCGACCAGAAGCCGACTTGAGCCGACTCCGAGAAGATCGAGTCGTCCCAGCTTTTCGATAGTGTCCGCTTGACGATGCGCCATATGTGATGACGCCTCGGCTTGGGCGGCGGCTGGTCCGTCATGACCTTCCAGCATTCCTCACGACCACGGACCTACCCGACAAACGGGCGCCGCGGTGGCTCAGTCGTCGTCGGAACTGATTTCCAGCACGGCGGCCAGTGCGATCAGCCGGGACTCATGTTCCTTGGCGTGGTGTTGGCAGAACAGCAGTTCGGCGCCGGAGGGGAGCTTGGCCCGAACCCGGGCGGCAGCACCGCAGCGGTCGCAGCGGTCAGCCCTGGTCAATTCAGGACTGGTCAGCGTTGCGTTCATGGGGCTCCTCCCATTGTCCTCGGCGCGCTTGGTGGCGGGGGCCACCGCAGAGCGATTCCACTACTCTCTCAGACGTTATCGCGGTCGGGCTTGTTCCCACGCCCGACCGATGTGTCGTGTCTCACGACCCAGTGTTGCCGCAGCGCTCTGATGGTGCAGGGTAGCCCCATGCCACCGTGCCCGAAGTTGCTGGTCCACCTGTGTTCGACGGACGAGTGGGACCGGGCACGTTCGGCGGGTGAACTGTGTCCGGACTCACTGGGTGAGGTGGGGTTCATTCATCTCTCGGCGCAACACCAGGTCCACCTGCCGGCCAATCGTCTCTTCGCGGGACGTGTCGATCTGCTGCTGCTCTACCTCGACCCGGACCGGCTGGGCGCTCCGGTTCGCTGGGAGCCCGGCGTGCCCAGCGATCCCGCGGCGATGCTCTTTCCGCATCTGTACGGTGCGCTGCGCGTCGACGCGGTGGTCGACGTCCGCCCGTATGTTCCAGGCCCGGATGGCAGGTTCGAGTCACTTATCCACAGATCGGCCGAATGAACGCGCGTGAGGTAAACACCGACGCACGCCGCCTGTTATTTTCACCCTCAGTGACCGGGCGCTGCGTGCCGGCGGAAGACCCCCCCTTCCGCGACCGGAGCGCGGCGCCCGGCCACCCCAGCCGGATTGACTAGAGTGCTGCGATGAGCAAACCGCCCAAGTTGGATGTCCTCGACGTCGCGGACGTGCCACTGCGCGAGGTCTCCGGATTGGTGCTGCGGGGATCTGATCTTCTGGCTGTCGGTGACCACGATCCGGTGGTTTTCAGTGCGCCGTTGCAACCGTGGCCGCTGGATTGGCAGGCGATCGATCTGGCCGGTCTCGAACTTCCCGACGGCGGAACGCAATTCGAGGCGATCCAACCGACTTCGGCGCACACGGTTCTGGTGTTGCAGGAGCAGCCCGCGCGGGTGCTGCACATCGACCTCTCCGTGCCGGCGCTCATCGGAACCCTGTTGCTCGATGTTCCCGACGGTCATCGGTTGCGCCAGGCCTGGCTCGGTGATCGGTCCTCCCGTGGCGAGTCGCTGGTGCTGGCTGATCGCGGCCACCTGCTGGTGGTCAAGGAAAAGGATCCGTCCGCGATCCTCGAGTTCGGTCCCGCCGGTGATGATCCAGTCGGCTGGCGCCGGGGTGGCCCGACGGTGGCGCCTGCTCCCGGGGATGCGACGTTGACCGTGCTCGCGACGTGGTGGCTCTCCGGTGATCTGGCCAAGTGGCTTCCGGATATCAGCGACGCGACTATCGGCCCGGACGGCCGGTTGTACGTGCTGTCCGATCAGGGCAGTGCGATTGCCCGATTGCCCGACGTACTGGATCCCCGTGGCGGCAAGGTGGAGGCTGCGGCGATCTGGCGGATCACGGGCAGTCCGGAGAGCGCCGAGGGATTGGTGATCCTGGACGACGGCACCGTTCTGGTGGGGCTGGATACCAAGTCGCCGCGACGAAATCTGTTGCGGCTCAATCGGTTACCGCTGGATTGATCCCTGGTCCACCATGTCGCTGTCCCGGTTGAGTCGCTGGGCCCGATAAATTGACACCGGTGTGCGGCTGATGATGAGGTAGGCGACGCCGACGGTGATCATCGCCGCGGGTATCACCGAGAAGGATCCGGTCATCTCGGCGACCATGATCATCACCGCGAGGGGGGCGTGCGCCACGCTGCCGAAACAGGCCATCATCGCCACGATCACGAACAGGCCCGGCCCATCCGGAATCCCCGGTGCGCCAACGGTATCCGCCAACCTCCAGATCGCAGCTCCCACGAAGCCGCCGATCACGATGCCGGGCCCGAAGATGCCGCCGGAGCCGCCGGTGCCGATCGACAGCGACGTCGCCACGATCTTCGCTACCGGCAGCACCAGCACGATCCACAGTGGGATCGTCGCCAACCCTTCTCGGGTCAAGGCGATCTGCACCCAGCCGTATCCGCTGGACAGGATCTGCGGGATCGCCAGTGCCAGTAGGCCGACCAGAAGGCCGCCGATCGCCGGTTTGATCACAATGCCGCCGGGCAACCGCGTGGTTAGTGCGATGGTGCCGTAGAAAGTCCGCGCATACAGATAGCCGATGCCCGCCGCGATGATGCCGATGACCACGAACCAGGGTGTCTGGGCGGGGTCGAAGGTATAGCGGGGTTCGACGAAACCGAACATCGGCGCAAAACCCAGAATCGACCCGTAGACGGCGTAGGCGGTCGCCGAGGTGATGAAGCCCGGAACGAGGGCTTTGTAATTGAAATCCTCCCGATAGATGATCGAGGCGGCCAGCACGGCCCCGCCCAGCGGTGCGCTGAAGATCGCCCCGATGCCCGAGCCGATACCCAGCGACACTGCGAGCCGTCCGTCGTCGTCGGACAGATTCAGCCGCCGGGTCAGCAGCGAACCGAATCCCGCCGAGATCTGCGCGGTCGGGCCTTCGCGTCCGCCGGAGCCGCCGGAGCCGATGGTCAAGGCGCTGGCGATTAACTTGACCACCACGGCTCGGCCGCGGATCGACCGCGGATCACTCAGCGCCGCCTCGATCGCGTTGTCGGTGCCGTGGCCCTGGGCTTCAGGCGCTAACTTCGCCACGATGACCGCCGACACCAGAGCGCCACCGAACGCGATCAACACAATCGCCCAGGGCCGGCTAAACCCCGGCGATCCAGACCCGCCACCGTCGCCGATCGCCTGCGGTTGCTGATAGCCCCCCAGAGTGCCGAGCAGAAACTCGCCGGCGTACTTCAGGGAGAGAAAAAACACCACCGCGCCCAGGCCGGCAATGATGCCGATGGACACCCCGAGGATCAACCACTTTCGCAGATAACCGGATTCGCGGACGAAGGCACCCAGGTGCCCGCCGGTTCGTATCTGGCCGTTCTGTTGCGGGTCGGCCATTGCCGGATGCTAGCAGCGCAGCGGAGCCGTGCCGAGTTCTGCTCAGTCCAGGTAGTCGCGCAAAACCTGCGAGCGGCTCGGGTGGCGCAGCTTCGACATGGTCTTGGATTCGATCTGTCGGATGCGTTCGCGGGTGACCCCGTAGACCTGGCCGATCTCGTCGAGGGTGCGGGGCTGGCCGTCGGTGAGGCCGAACCGCAGTCGCACCACGCCGGCCTCGCGCTCGGACAGCGTCTCAAGTACCGATTGCAGTTGATCCTGCAGCAGCGTGAACGAGACGGCGTCGACGGCCACAACGGCTTCGGAGTCCTCGATGAAGTCGCCGAGTTGGCTGTCGCCCTCGTCGCCGATGGTCTGATCCAACGAGATCGGCTCGCGGGCGTACTGCTGAATCTCCAGCACTTTCTCCGGCGTGATGTCCATTTCCTTGGCCAGCTCCTCCGGAGTGGCCTCGCGGCCCAGATCCTGGAGCAGCTCGCGCTGGATGCGGCCGAGCTTGTTGATCACCTCGACCATGTGCACCGGGATGCGGATCGTGCGGGCCTGGTCGGCCATGGCGCGGGTGATGGCCTGACGGATCCACCACGTGGCGTAGGTGGAGAACTTGTAGCCCTTGGTGTAGTCGAACTTCTCCACGGCGCGGATGAGGCCCAGGTTGCCTTCCTGGATCAGGTCCAGGAACGCCATTCCGCGGCCGGTGTAGCGCTTGGCCAACGAGACCACCAGACGCAGATTCGCTTCCAGCAGATGGTTTTTCGCTCGATCGCCGTCGCGGCAGATCCACGTCATATCGCGACGCTGCTGCACCGGGAGTTTCGCGCCACGCTCGGCCAATTCGGTCATCTTTTGGGTGGCGTACAGGCCCGCTTCGATTCGCTTGGCCAGTTCCACCTCTTCCTCGGCGTTGAGGAGGGCGACCTTGCCGATCTGCTTGAGGTAGGCGCGCACCGAGTCCGCCGAAGCGGTGAGTTCGGCGTCCTTGCGGGCCTGGCGCAGGGCCTCGGATTCCTCTTCGTCCCAGACGAAGTCGCCAGAAGCCTTGTCCTGGTCGGATGGTTCGGCGGCATCCTCGTCTTCGCCGTCGATGGCAGGGGCGGCCGCGACGACGGCGACGACGACGCCCACCTCCTCCTCGACGACGACCTCTTCGAGATCCTCGATCTCGATCTCCTCGGCGGCATCGATCTCGGACTCGACACGCAGATCGGTATCTAGGTCTTCGACGAGGAGTTCGGCGACGCCCCCGGCGGCAGCGGTGGACTTCTTGACACCGCCGCGGGCGGTTTTCACGGGTGCTTGCTTGGCAGTGGCTTTCGCGGGAGCAGTTTTTGCGGGAGCAGTTTTTGCGGGGGCCTTAGTTTTTGCGGGGGCCTTAGTGGGAGCGGCTTTCGCGACCGACTTCGCGGCAACAGGTTTGGCAGGAGCTGCTTTGGCGGCCTTCGTTGGGGCGGCCTTTGCGGCTTTCGCCGGTGCGGCCTTTGCCGGAGCAGTTTTCGCCGGCGCGGCTTTCGCCGCTTTGATCGGTGCGGACTTAGCGCCTTTGACCGGAGCGGCTTTAGCCGCCTTGACCGGAGCAGCCTTGGTGGCTTTGGCCGGTGCTGCTTTGGTGACCTTGGCCGGTGCTGCTTTGGTGACCTTGACGGGAGCGGACTTGGCGGCCTTAGCCGGTGCTGCTTTGGTGACCTTGACGGGAGCAGCCTTCTTCGGAGTCGTTTTGGCGGGCTTGAGTTTGGTAGCCGTGGGTTTGGTAGCCGTGGGTTTGGTAGCCGTGG